>CAYNAC010000008.1:0-13293 GCA_964395155.1 Candidatus Woesearchaeota archaeon | reverse complement strand
ATCTACATAACTCCGTATAACTGGACGCCTGAAAATTGTCAAATAGATTACGAAGAAAATTATGTTTTATACAAAGCACTAGACATTAACTCAACATTTAACAGCTCATTAATAAGCGACGCAAGAGTAAGAGTCTGCGTATCAAAAGATTGGATTTATGACAACAACATTTCATTAATCAAAGCAGTTAAATGTCATCCATATTATCAAGAACTAACAACAAATTATATAGATGAAAGCGAAACGGAGGGAGTTTACGATCTTTATTCGAATGGTTTCTCCACTTTAGCAATAATTGGAGTTTATGATGAGGTAGCTAACCCATTGGTTGAATCTAAAAATTTTAAACTTATTGATTTAATCAATTACAAATTAATAATTGCAATTTTAGTTGTTTTTATCGTTGTTTTTCTTGTGAGACAACTTCATATTGGTTAAGGTGAAATTTTTGAAAAAATTAAGTTTAAAACAAAATGGTTTAGTTTTGAGGAGAGCGTTAGGTTCAAGTTCAATAAAAGAAAGAGTAAGACCCACCTTAGAACCGATTGATTATTTAGTTGGTTGGTCTCATGAGGACAACTAAGACTCTGTTATTAATCTGGTTGGGGTGTGATATATTTTTGATTCTTTGAGGCGTTGATTTTTACAAATTATAAAAATTCTAATAAAATTTAATTTTTAGAAATATTTTTTAATACTAGTTGAAATCTCTATGTTATGGAATTGATATTCTCTAATATTTTCAATTTAATTAATTAACTTATTGTATGCTTTGCGATATTTATAACTAATAAATACATTTAAAATTATTCATTTTCTATAAACACAAAGAGATGGAGAGTTTACTTTCACAAATAGGGATAATCGTAGGAATAGCCGCAGTCATCACACTTCTTGGTAGAGTGATAAAACAACCGCCAATTATTGCATATTTATTAACTGGAGTTGTTGTTGGACCTTTAATTTTAAATTTAATTGACCCTTCGGAATATTTGCAATCTTTATCCGGTGTTGGAATTGCTCTACTTTTATTTATTATTGGAACTAGTCTTGATTTCAGAATATTCAAGAGTGTCGGTGGGGCTTCTATAATCGGTGGAATTGCAACTGTAGCTATAGTATGTTCTGCTAGTTTTTTGATTGCTAAGAGTTTAGATTTTAGTTTAGTTCCAGCACTTTACATTGCTTTTGCATTCTCATTTTCTAGCGCCGTTGTTGTCGTAAAAATTCTTTCAGATAAGAAAGAAATGATACTCTTCATGGACAGATAGCTTTGGGAATATTGATTATAGAAAGTTTTATTGCTGCACTGGCATTAATGATAATTCCTGTAATGTCGAGTGGGGGAATTTCAGCAGCCTTTTTTCAAATTGCAAAATTCATTTTAATGATTTCAGCAGTTGTTTTTACAGGCCATTTTATTTTTTCTAAACTTTTAGGATTTGCCGCAAGAAATCAAGAAGTTTTGTTCCTTGTAAGTATTGCGTGGGCTTTGGCCGTCGGAGCAATATTTGAGTTGGCTAAACTTTCAACAGAAATAGGAGCTTTAATTGCTGGAATGGTCATAGCTTCTTCTAAATATAGTTTAGAAATAAAGTCTAAAGTAAAAGGAATTAGAGATTTCTTTGTAATCTTATTTTTTGTTTACTTTGGAGCACAACTAGCATCTCCAATATCAGGAGAATTAATTAAAAATGCAATAATATTTTCTTTATTTATCTTAGTTGGAAAACCTTTAATTGTAATGGGTTTGACTCGTTCATTTGGTTTCAAAAAGAGGACGAATTTTATGGTAGGTACTAGTTTGACTCAAGTTAGCGAGTTTTCATTAATTGTGGTTTTAATGGGGTTTGCACTAGGACACATAGAACAATCAATATTTTCATTAACTATTTTAGTAACTATAATCACTGTATCTCTAAGTAGTTATGCAATATATTTCTCAACACCTATTTATGAATCAATTTCCAGATTCCTTGGTCTATTTGATGGAAAAAGAAACAGGCTTGGAAACATAAATAAAAATGAAAAATATGACATCATATTACTAGGATATAGTCGTCTTGGGTTTAACTTAGTGAAAGCATTTAATTTAACAAGAAAAAAATACCTTGTAGTAGATTATAATCCATTGACTATTATGAATTTATCCAAAAAAGGAATAAGTTGTGTTTATGGGGATGTTAATGATTCTGAATTTCTAAAGAGTATAAATATAAAATCTGCGAGAATGATTATTTCTACAATACCTGATTACTCTGCAAATGTTAATGTAATAAATTCAATTGAAAGAAATGAAACTACTTTTATTGCAACCTCCAACCAAATCCATAATGCTTTGGAATTATATGACAAGGGGGCAGACTATGTAATAATACCTCACTATCTTGGAGGAGATTATATTGCAAGTATGTTAGTGAGAGATAACTTTAACAAGAATTCATTAAAGCAAGAAGGAAAACTTCATATAAAACAAATTAAAGAAAGATTAAAAGATAATTCTATTTAGTCTTCATCTTCGTCGTTTGTATTTACAATTATTCTTTTGAATAGGTCTAAAAATCTTAATATTACTTCCAGAATTACTACAAATATTAAAGCATATCCTACTGAAAGTACTAATTCTGGTATTTGATTTATTGAATCTACAAATCTGCTTAAATCAAAAAATCTTGGGCTGAGTAAAGTGATTGCTAAAATTGTGAAAGGTAATAATTTTGCTACATCCATTGCGATATCATGTTTGTAATAAGCAAGTAATCTAATTGAACCAACTACTGCTGCTGAAAGTAATAATATTTCCTCTAGAGATAAATTTTCAGAGAAGAAGAGTAGAACTAAAGCAAATAAAATATACCAAAACATAATTAGGAAAGGTAAAACTATAACATATTCTATAAAATATAATATTCCTGCGAACATTTTGTTTAATGCTGCGTGTTCAATGTAGTTATACTGGGCTAGGTTTAGAGAAATCACGTCTTTTTTTGATATTGCTCTGTAGACTTTCCAGATAAAAACAGAATAGATAAAAATAAGGCAAACATATAATGCGACGGTAAATATATTTTGATAAGATTCTGGGAGCGTACCCATATATTCAAAAAAACCACTTAGTAGACTTACAATACCTGTCATCAAAAGTAAAATTGTTCCTAATATATAAAATATCTGTTATAATAAAATTATCACAAAACTCTGATGAGTTTTATATCTCACACTAAAGATTTCAACTCGTAATAATTGAACATATTAGAGAATATCAACTAGTATTAATATTTATTAATAAAAATGTTATGAGAAATTACATAAAAATAAGTTTTGTATTTGAATGTAAGTCACTATTGCAATAATCTTTATAAAATAGAATTTTGAATTAATTTAATGAGTGAGGATAGACTATATAGCAGGGAAGAAGTTAGAAATATGTTTAGATATGTTGGAAATTTACTGAGGGAGTGTGATAGAGCCAATCATATTGGAAATAATTATCGTGGAGATGAAAGTTGTGAAGAAGTAAGAAATATTCATGATACTGCTAGTGGAATTATTAGAGATAGTGTCAGATTAGCTAGATTAAGAGTTGAGAGGGGAGTTCCCGAGGAAATTAGAGAAGATGGATTCATAGCTGAATTATTAGAAGAATCAAGACAATATTCTCAAGAAGAATTTAAGTTATAAGTTTTATGCAAAAAGTGAGTCTTATATTTTAGGAAAATATAAGAATACCCGTATAAAGTTAAATTTGTTATGGCTGATTATTTGAATGAAAATTTGAGAAAGAATTTGTATAGATTGTCCGTGCCTTATTCTTCTAAAGTGTTTGAACTTCTTTATTGCTACATTCAGGCGGAACGTGACTTACTTGAAATAGATAACCCTTCTGTTATTAGGGAAGTTTTAGGAGGTCTTGTGAGAAAATTAAGGCTTTTTAGAGAATTAGTTCCGTCTAGTATTAGACGAGAAAAACTTATTTTTGAATTAGATAGAAATGTAAGGTCTTTAATTGAGGATTATGTTGAAGAGATTTAATTTAGTTTCTAATTTTTCCTGATTGCCAATCTTTTAAGACTATTCTTGCGACTCTGTCCATATCCACTATACCTTTTTTTACCAACATATTTCTCTTTCTTCCTAGTTCTTCCAGAAGTACTTCTGAATCTCCGTCCGCTTGAATTTTATAATGACCTTCGAATAATCCAGGATATTCTTTCATTATTTGAGCTACAACAAATTCTGGGTTTTTTGTGGAGTCATAAGTTCTAACTCCAATCATTGCGTGCTTCTTTAAATTAGAAATTTGACTAGCTGCTGCATCTTGTTCAGACATAACTCCTGGAGTGTCAAGAAGAATTATTCCTTTGGCCAGTCTTACTTTTTGTATTCCTCTTGTAAATCCTGCCTTTGGAGATGTTCTTGCTGCACCCCTTCCAGTTAACATATTAATTAGAGAGCTCTTTCCTACATTTGGATAACCTATTACTCCTATGTGGACTTCGTCTCCTATTTTGAAGAATTTTTTTAATCCTACTCCTTGCTTATGTATTTCTAAATGGCTGTTTTCCTCTGAATTTTGATTTTTTTTATTTGCCCTTTTGAAATTCTTTGCCTGTATCTTAATTCCTTCTCTTAATTCTCTTCTACCTTGATTTTTCTTACAAGACACAAAAATGTAAGGATTCAAATCTTTAATTAAATCTGAAGATTCTATTTCTTTGTGATTAACTAAATCTGCTTTGTTTAAGATATAAACTAATATTTTTCCATGTTCTCTTGCAAACTCCTCCATTTCAGAATTTCTGGTTTCGTTTATGAACCTAGCATCTAAAACTTCTAGAACAACGTCTGAAGACAAAATTACTTCTTTTGCTAATGATGGATACTCCTGTCTATGTTTATTATGTGGATCTATCTTTCTTGTCTTTCTAGATGAAAAAGTAAATTTTACTCTCATAAATTATGAAGGTTTTTGTAGTTTAAAAAGAGATGTTTATTGCAAAACTCAAGTGATTTTGTTAGTAGTTTTATGATTAAATAGATAATCTCCAACGAACTACTTAATTTTTTTTGAGTTTTCAATTAATATTAGTAAGGGTCATAATCTATCAAGATCCCTTCTGCTTTTGACTTAGGAATTTTTTGCCTATCTAAAATCCTTGCTGGCTCAAAAGAGTTATTCCCTAAAGCTAAATTCTCTAAACGCTTTCTATCTAACTCTGTCCTAATAAAATGGGAACGACCTTTAAACTCATAAGTTAAGTTTGCAAAAATTCTTGGATTAAGACCTCTGTCTTCTAAATATTCCAATAAACCTAATGCTCTTGAAGGATCTACTTCTTCGTCAATTGTTGAAAATGCTACGCGTCCTAAATCAAGTTCTAAGTTATATGATACGGCTGGATGAATTTCTGTATATTTTTTTTGAAGTTCCATTTAGTTAATATCCTAAAACTCTGATGAGTTTTACCACACACTAAAGTGTGTGGTTTGTTTGTAGTTTTGGGATTACAGTTGATAATCTCCAAAATACTAACTCCAACATAAATGTTAGAGATTATCAACTAGTATTAAGATATTAGTTTATAACTTTTATTGTTGTTTTTTATAGAACATATTTTTTTAAACTGAATATCTTTAGTAATTTATGTTAAAGAGAATTATTTCTAAAATATCTGTAGGGTTTGCAGTTACTAATGCAATAAGGCTCATTTTAATCATTGGATTTGTTAGCTCATTTTTTGGAAAAAGAGATCTTGCTATGGCTTTTTGCGTTGTGGCTTTTGTAGCAACTTTCATACCTCGAGTTTTATTTAATTTGGGAATAAAAACTGGAAGCGAAATGCAGATAGTTATCTTACTAATAATATATGGTGCATTGTTTTTGGGAGAGGTTAGGGGTGCTTTTTCTGATATTTGGTGGTGGGATATTTTACTTAAATTTGTGGCCTCAGCTGCTTTGAGTTTTATAGGCCTTACGGTGATTCTTACTCTTGAAGATAATGAACTACTTGATGCAAGTCCTTTTATGACTATAAGTTTGGCTTTTGCATTGTCGTTTACTTTGTGTACCTTTTGGGAGATAATAGAATTTTCGCTCGATAGTTTGTTTGGTTTTGCACTTCAAGAAATTGGAACTGGGAAGGTTGTCCACGATTTAATGATTAATGGAGTTGCTTCTTTAATTATTTCTTTAGGAGGATATAATTATAGAAAAAAAGGAATTTTGAACCCTATCAGTGGAGTTGTTGTTAGATTAATGAGAAAAAATCCTAAGTTGTTTAAGTCAAAGAAACATTTAGAAAATTCAAGTGAAAATATAAAGAATTTAATTCAAAATGGAGAAGGTTTGAAATTAGAATTTAAGTCTTCTATAAGATATAATCTCCATACTAACTTGATAGATAAAAATATAGAAAATGCTTTGTTAAAGACGATAGTTGCTTATCTAAATACCGATGGGGGAACTTTGATTGTCGGAGTTTGCGATAAAGGGGAAATACTAGGACTTGAGAAAGATTCTTTTGTAAATGATGACAAACTTAAATTACATGTAAATAATATGTTAAAAGATAATCTTGGCGCGCAGTTTATGCACCTCATTCATCAAGAGTTAGTTGAAATTCAGGGCAAAAAAATATTGAAAATTGAGTGTTCTCCAAGTAATAAAGCTATTTTTCTTAAAGATAATAATCAAGAAGAATTTTATATAAGAAATGGTCCGTCTTCAATTAAGTTATCTGGAAGTGCGTTGATTGATTATGTAAATAGAAGGTTTGATTGAAATTATAGGTTAAATTTAAATAAATATCTTAGTATAATTAATCGAGAAGAGATGAAGCTACTGGAAAAACTCATAAATTTGAATGGAATAAGTGGTAATGAAGGAAATGTAAGAGATTTTATTTTTAAAGAGGCTAAAAAATATTCTAAAGATGTTTCGATAGATAAAATGGGCAATGTGGTTGTTAGAAGAAAGGGAGTTGGACCATCAGTGCTTTTAATGGCGCATATGGATGAAGTAGGATTAATGATAAGTTCCATAGATAATGATGGAAAAATTAGAATAAGCTCGATAGGAGGAGTTGACCCAATAATACTTGTTGGACATAGAGTCGAAATTGAAACAAAAAAAGGATATATGAATGGAATAATTACAACTAGAGAAATATTTAATGATTCTGATGGTGAGAAAAAAATAACTATGGAAAATTTATTTGTTTTTACTGGACTAAATAAAATTGGGTTAAGTAAACTAGGGATAAAAGTTGGTTCTTATATTTCTTTTTCAAAATCTTCTAATTTTTGCACTCTTGGAAATAAAGATTTGATTGCTGGAAAATCATTGGACGATAGGGTTGGATGTTATATTCTTCTTGAAATTATGCGCAAATTAAAAACTAAACATGAAGTTACTTTTGTTTTTACAGTTCAAGAAGAAGTTGGACTATATGGAGCTAAGGCTTCTTTTTATAATTTAAAATCAGATTATGCTTTGGCTGTTGATGTTACCGCTAGTGATGAGGATAATGAGAGAATGTTAATTGGAAAAGGACCTTATCTAACTATTAAAGATGCTGAAATGATTGGAAATAAATGTTTGAATGATGCTTTGGAAAATGTGGCTAAGAAGCTGAAAATAAATTTGCAACTTGAAGTAAATGATGTTGGAACAAGTGATGCTACATCAGTATTTACTGCAAAGGGTGGAATTCCTTGTGCCGTGATTGGAGTTGCAGTTGGCAACATTCATACAACATTGGGAGCTGCGCATAGAGGAGATATCGAAGATACTATTTCCGTTGTTTGCGGTTTTCTTAAAAATCCTCCTATAAAGTGCTGGTAGCTTGAAATTATTAATTTTATATATTAAATGGAATTGAATTAAATATGAAAAGAGAGTTGAAAGAAAAAATTTATTTTTTGATATTTATAATCCTTTTTTTGTCTTTGGTTTTATTAACTATAATAATTAAAAAAGAACCTAAAGAAATTTTGTTCGCTCCTGGAGATAATGATGCAAAATTTGTTAGCCAAAGTATTCCTGCCTTGATGCAAGCTGGAGAGGCTTATGAACTAAAAATTCTTTATGAAAATATTGGAGTAAATACTTGGACAGCTACTGGAAGATATAAATTAGGGAATAGAAATTATGGGAATCTTCAAACTTTTGGACAAGCGCGAATTGATTTGAGTTCCACTGATGTGGTGATGCCTGGACAAACTAAAGAATTTACTTTTATAGTAAGTGCTCCTCAAGATACAGGAGATTATTTTATTGAATTGCAGATGGTTCAAGAAAATGTTGAATGGTTTGGAGAAACAACTCCTCGAATAGGTGTTAGAGTCGTAGATAATCGCTTAGGTGCGTGGGGTAATGCTGATCCAGAACCTGCGCTTGCTTGGCTTGCACAATCTTCTAATGGTAAAGCTGCTTGGTTGATAAATAGACCTAGAGATGGGAGTTTTATTAATGAACCTGGACATCTTTGCCCTAATGGTTTTGGTTGGAATAATACTCAATTAACAATTAGTCAATTAAATAGGGATGGCACTTTGTCAAGAAAAGAAGTCACTGTTAAGGGTTGTCTTCTTAGTGGAACTCCCGAAGATATTGACCCTTGGGGAAGTACCCCTGATCTTTTTAGATATTATTCAGATGGAATTCAAAATGGAGTAGTAATTCCGAAACATTGGGCAATAGTAAAAAGCTCTGGAATGAGAAAAGATTCTAATGGTGTTGGTTTAGAGGAATATCAACCCTATCCGGGAATAATAATTGTACCTCCTGAAATAATTCCCGATGGGCAAGAACATATAGTACAGAAGTGCTATAATTACGAGACATACTTTAGTGAAAATGGAGGGACGTATGCTTGCTATGATTCAACTTGTTATAGTGGAGGCAATATAGGTTCTTGTCCTGGAAGAGGTACTCTAATTAATAGTAAATATATAGTCTATGACTATTGTGAGGGTAATTTTTGTTATGCTAATGGTAATATAATTTCATCTCCAGTTAACTTTAGAATATCCACTCCATCTGTATTAAGGGTAAGTTATACCTTAACTGCTGGAACTACTTGTACGGATAGACCAACACTAACCGAAGAACAGTGGTTTGTGGAGGGAATTGGTTTTGCGGGATTTTCAAATGATTGGCCTCTATCTCCAGCACCTAATTCAGTTGATTTTTATGGAGTTTTTGAAAACAATAAATGTCTTCCATATTGGGATGGTCTTTGTAATGTAGACCCTTACAACTATAACACTTGTTGTCCTGAAGGGCATTCAAGCTGTAATGTTTATTTGTCTGATAAGGTTATCCCATCAATAGTTTTAACCAATCCATTGAATAACGAAGAAGTAAGTGGAATTTTAGAGCTTAGGGCTCAAGCAAATGATAATGTCGGCGTAAGCAAAGTAGAGTTTTATGTAGACCATTTTTTGAAAAATGAAGATTATTCATCTCCTTATTCTTATAACCTAGACACTCATCCATTATCCAACGGGTTACATAAAATAACTGCTAGAGTATACGATTCAAGCGATAATTTTTATACAACTGAAATAATAAAGGTTAATGTAAATAATAACAATAAAAATGATGCAAAGTTTGTTTCTCAAATAGTTCCAACAAATATGATTGCTGGACAAAATTATTCAGTCAATGTTACATTCAATAACACAGGTTCAAGGAATTGGTTGGAAAATCAGAAGTATAAACTGGGCTCGCAAAATCCCCAAGATAATTTGATATGGGGGTTAAATAGAGTCAATCTTTCTGAGAATGAGATTGTTAGTTTGGGAGAGGTTAGGACATTTTCATTTAATGTTACGGCACCTTCTATCTCTAAGACTTATAATTTTTCTTGGAGAATGATACAGGAAGGAGTTGAATGGTTTGGAGATACAAATCTTGATTTAGTTATTTTTGTCGGAGAACAAGGAAGATGCGGAGATAATATTTGTAACGCATCTATTGGAGAAACGTGTTCATCATGTTCACAGGATTGTGGAAGTTGTAACTCAGGTAATGGAGGGGGCGGCGGAGGCGGCGGAGGAAGTCCTCCTAAAAAAGTTTTACAGCAATGCGAAGATGGAAAAGATAATGATGGAGATGGACTCATAGATTATCCTGTAGATCTAGGGTGTGATAGTTTATTAGATGATGATGAGTCAACTTATTACTCTACAAAACATGACTCTGAACAAGAAGATAATTCCGACGAGACTGGCTCAAAAATTAAAAGTAAAAAAAACTGGTTGAGATTATCTATTGTTTTTGTTTTAATTTTAGGAATAATAGTGGTTAGTATTACAATATTCAGATTGATAAAGAAAAATAGAAAATTTGAAAATTTAAATTCTAATTTTGAAAGTTGATTAGATTCAGATGTTTGTGCAAAAGCAAGTTTTGAGTTAGAAAAGTTTAAGTGGATTTGCATTTGTATGTAAATTCTAGATTTAGGAAATGTTTTTATACTCTGGTTTTTCTTGTGAAAAATGGAAGAAGAAAATAAACAAAACGAAGAAACGGATAAGTCTGCTGATTCAGACGAGTCCAAAACTTCTGCAGAAGAAACATCTGAAGAATCAGATGAATCTAATGACTCTGACGAGTCTGAAGATTCAAGTGAACCAGATGATTCAGAGGAATCTGAAGACGAAGAAAAGTCTGAAGATAACCAAGAAGCAGAAGATAGTTCAACTCAAAATTAATAGTTTTGATTGAATTTAGCAAAAAATTTTATTTTTATTTTTAATAAATTTTACCTTGAGTAAAAAAAATCGCCTTATGGCTTAAACCAATTATTTAAGTAAATGATTAGTTGTTTTATACAAAGCGAGTTTTGAGTTAGAAAAGTTTAAGTGGATTGGAGCTACATTCAAAACCAGTTAGCTCGAAAAAACTTATAAAGACTGGATAATTTGAAAGAGTATGCAATTAGTTAGGAAATCATTGGTGATCGTTACAATTTTATTTTCTTTAGCGATGATAAGTGCGTTGGAAGTTAAAAGCACAGAGTTTGTAATAAAGACTGAGCCTTACAACAATTTGAGCGTTGTGCTGACCAACCCGGATACAAATGAAGAGATAGAGATTTTTGAAGGAAGAGCGAGAAAGTTTGGAGAATTTAGGTTTAAGTATTATGGAACTATAAGCAAAGTTAATATGGTAATTTCTATAATAAATAATGAAACTGGGGAAGTGATTAGGAGCAAAGATATGGGTTCTTATAATTTAGGGCCTGCGGTTACAACTATAGAATTTTATGTTTTAGAAAAAGAAACAAGTGAAGAAAATCAAGAGGAAGAATTAATTGATGGATTAAATGCCTCAAAGGAAGTTGACGACTTAAAGTTAAATAAAAATAAATCATTGATTCAAGGTTTGGCAATTGGAGAAAACTTCAAATTTTCAAATATTTATTATTATGTTGGTGTAGCCGTTCTTGGAGCATTAATTTTAGTCTTTATTTTGAAGAGAAAGATTTCTACAAAAGTTTTGAAGTCCCCTGTTGAGCCACATCCTAGTAAAGTAATTAGTTCAAAGAACACTAAACATTCTAAAGTTGAAGTTCCTGTTAAAAACCCTACTGAGAAGACAAGTGATTCTACCATAAACGAGACTGAAAAGAGAATATCAGATTTGCAAAAACAATTAGAACAGATAAGAAGTGAAGAGAAACTTCTTAAATTGCAAAAACAACTTAATCAAGAAAAACAATCTTTAAAGAAAATGCAAGAAGACCTTGATGATAGGCCTCAAGTTCCTCAAAAAGATTCTCAAAATTTAGATAATAATGAAGTTAAGACATTTTAATACTAGTTAAAATTTCCAATCTTAGAAAGCTGAGGTTTTCTAATCCATTCAACTCTTGCGAGTTGAAGTCTTTAGATTGGAGCCAGTAGTTTATTTATAGATTATCAACATTACAATACAAAAAATTAGAGCATTAGATAATTTTCTGTAATCTCCTAACTATAACAACCTCATCAGATTTTTTTGATTTTATTTGTAATACCGAATTGATTCTATTTTTTGAGGTTATCTCTTTTAAGCATTGCAGATTTCACTCTTTGAATTGCAATTTCATTCGCTGCCTTTCTAGGCGAGATAGAAAGTTTTTCAGAAGTTTTTAATACAAGTTCTGTATTTTTTGTGATTTTATCTTTAACTACTCTTAACATATATTTTTGATTTTTTCCAATATATTCTACCCAGCTTGAAATTACTCCTCCTGCATTTGCAACAAAATCTGGAACAATGAGCATTTTTTTACTTAGTTCTTCTTCAATTTCTAGAGGAATTGGAATATTAGCCGCCTCAACAATTATTTTAGCCTGAATAGAATTCATATTTTGTCTAGTTATTACATCTGGTAGAGCTCCTGGGATTAAAACATCTACTGGAAGCTCAAATAATTTATGCCCTGGTAAAATTCTACCACTTCCTGCAGTGACTGTTCCCTTTTCACTTTTCACTCTTTCAATTTCTTCAAAAGACAAGCCATTTTCATTGTATAAACATCCTTTGCTATCGCTTATGGCTACGATTTTTGCGCCCATTTTTTCTAAAGTTTTGAATGTGAATGACCCCACATTTCCAAAACCTTCAATTGCTATTTTGGTGCTTTCCATTGGAAGTCCTAAATGTTTTATAGCTACTTGAGTAGCATAACTTACTCCGATGCCCGTACTACCTAGTTCATGAGGGAGACCACAAACTTTTTTACCATTAATTATTTTGCAAAAATTTCCTGGCTTTCCCGTTGCTGAATTAAAATCGCCATGTGCCTTAACAAATGTTTCCATTTCTTTTTCAGTGGTGTTTATATCTGGTCCAGCAATGTATTCTGACGGAACCAAATTTTTTAAAGAATGAGCAAATTTTTTAATGAATAAATCTTTTTTCATAGAGTCTATGTTTTTGTTATAAATAATTCCGCTTTTTCCCCCTCCAAATGGTAAACCTGCAAGAGAATTTTTCAAAGTCATTGCTCTTGCGAGCCTGAAAACTTCCCGAACATTAACACTGGGAGTCATTCTAATTCCTCCTTTTGCAGGACCTAAAGCAGTATTGTCTATGACGGTAAAACCTCTCATCCCACTTGAAGGGTCATAGAGTTCTACAATTTTTTCAGGGCCTATATCATCATTAAAATCTTGTAAATCCATTAATCCTCTATGAACAGAACAATTTTAAAGATTAATAAACATTTTGATAATAATTGAAAAATTAGAAAATTATGATAAATCTGAGGCCTCGTGCCAAAATAGACGCTCCTTCCT
>CAYNAC010000007.1:0-13750 GCA_964395155.1 Candidatus Woesearchaeota archaeon | reverse complement strand
ATCAAAAAATTCTACTAATTTCTTTCCATTAACTATTAAATATAATCCTTTGCTATTGGTGGATTGTTTAAATCTAGATTCATAACCAAAGATTATTTTAATTAAGTTATTTACGTGCTTATGTAAATAATTTGAATCTTCAATACTATGCCCTGTTATAGTAAGCGAATAAGATCTTATTTTATTTCCATTTTGATAATATTCTAAGTGTCCATCACCTAAGATTATTCCGCAAAGTTCTGCTAAATTGTTGCTAAATGAAACAGGATTGAATTTCTTTAAATGTGAACCAACAGCATTTTTACCGCCTTTTGATTTACCCCAATTGTCTTCAAGTTTTTCTAAAACAAATTTGTCAAAGTTTTTATCGGCGATGTTACATAAAGATTTGTAAATTTTCTCAGACAAAGTCCTATTTTCTTTATATAATTCATTACAAAGATACCTCATATTAATATTAATTTTAGAGGCTAATTGTTGCCAAGTTTTATTATTTTTAGCAAGTAGAATTAACTCTTTTTGTTTTCCTTTTTTTAATTTAATACGCACAGCAGATTATAAATGGATTAATATATAAATATTTCCTTGACCACTAGACTACAAGGGCACAATTATGATTAAATTAATCTCTTTAAAAATCTACCTTAATTTGCTTTATTTTTTTGAATTATGAATCTAGGCCCTAAGGTTTCTGAAAGAACTGCAGTAATTATTAAATTATTTAATGCTGCTTTAATTTTTCCATTTATTATAGGAATTCTTGTTTTTTGTGAAAATTCAGATATTATCTCATATATTTCTTCAACTGAAAGTTTTATTTGTGTGTTTAACGTTTTTCCAAATTTTTTTACCATTAGCGGAATGTCTATTCCAGAACATTCTATTTCACTAACATACGGATCTCTTATGACTACATCTAGTTTATCTGTGGCCGATAAATTATTTTGAATTTTATTTTGATTTATAAAAATTTTATTTTTAACTGGGATTATTTTATTGACAGGTCTTTGAAAATTGTTTATTTTTATTGATTCTTTTTTTTCTGTTTCTTTTGGAGTAAGCAGAGATTCTTGCATTAGTTGGTTGTTATCTGAATATTCTTCTTTTACTATGTTTTTTACTTCTGGAGCTTTTATCTCAATTAGATTATTTACAAAATGTATCAAGAAATTTTCTGCTAAATCTGCACTCATCATGCCTCTTCTATAGGATTATTCTGATTTGTTTGTGTTTGTTGTATTGAGTTTCTAAAATTTGGATTTCTTGATGAAATGTTATTTGTCGGAGATATTCCATATAATCTTTCGCGCATTTTTTCTTCCATTAACGAAAGGCCTCTAGCGAGTAGTTTATTTTGATCTAGTAGTTTGTCTATTTTTTCTAAAAACTCTTTATCTTTTTCAGTGCTCTGCATGTGCGGTTGTTTTGCAAAATTTCTTGCGGCTAACTCAAATAAACCTAAAAGATTTTCTATGTGCGTAGCTAATTTATCAAATTTTTCAGCCATGTTTATATGAACTTTTTGAAGTTCTACAAGGCTATGTAATGTTTGTTCTTCTAAGGATTCTTTAGATTTTTTTTCGTGATGGCTCTTTTTTTTAGGAACGTGTTCTTTATGCTCATGCCCCTTTTCTTTATGCATACATTATAGTTGTTGAGGTTATTTATAAAGATTGTTAAGGGTAAAGCTTAAAATAGTATCAGGATTGAAATGCTTTAGGGTGCGTAGGCTAATGGTAAACTGACTGGCTCCAGCCCAGTATTCGGGGGTTCGATTCCCTCCGTGCCCATTCTTAAATAATGGAATCTAAAGCAAGATATTTTCATCTTCTCTTGCTCGAACCTTCTCACAGGCTCAAAGACTCACTGCAGAGTATGAAAATATCTGTGCCCATTTTTAAAGAAGTTGAAAAACTATTTCTAATTTAATTAAAACTTGATTTTATTGAAGTTTTTTTAATTGTTCAATTTCTTCCCAGGAGATTGCACAGCCTTTAAATTTAGTGGCATAGAGCAATGCTTCTAAGGCGTTTTTTCCTTTAATATCAATTAACTTCTTTTTGTATGCCATGAATACTAATTCACTTGAACGGATAAACTTGAATTGTTTTGTGTTCTCTAAATTGTTCGTATTTAGAGTTATATTTCGATGTAATTTGTTTGCCATTAAATCTCTTAAGTTTTGTGGCTTTTCAAATAAAATTCTTGTAGTTCTTTCGTCAATTCCAATAATATTTTCAATCATTTTTTTATTTAATAAACTGCTAACTGCTACACAAGATATTTCTGCAACGCTTACAATTTCTATTGGATGATTTTCCGAACGGATTGAAGAATTAGCTATTTTTAACCATCTTTGAGTTTCGCTTTCTATTTCTGCTTGAGATAGACCGATGTCGGTTGCAAAATTTATTATTTTTTTATCTATTAATTCTTTAATTCTTAAAGCTTCAAGTTCAAATCTTGGAATGTGGGAAGGTCTGTCTACAACTTCTTGATAGACATAATTTGTTATTACAATATTAATTCCTAGTTGATGTATTTTTTCAAATATTTCTAACAAACCATTCATTGATAGATTTATTATTGGTCCAGCATCTAGAATTAGGACTTTTTTCATTTGAAAAACTCCATTGTTATTCCGATTCTTTCTTTAACATCTATGGTTTTATTTAGTTTTATTTGATTATTTTCTTTTTCCCCTAGATATTCTGATAGTTCCCAAGGGGTCACGCCTAAAAGTTTTGTTGTTTTTGCAAGAGATATTCCATGTTCATAAATTTTAGAAGCTTTATTTATAGATGCTTTTCTTAGGACTTCTTTGATAAATGGTTTTATATCTTGAGAATAATTTTCGATATAATTTTTTGTTTTACTTAAAAATTTTATAAATTGAGAATGTCTACTTCTTTGTATTGAAGATATGGATAGAGAAATTAAATTGCTTATCTCTTTGATAAATTTGTTCCAGTTTTTAATGTTCAATTTATCTTTTCGTTCCACTATTTTACTTAAGGTATAAACTATTGTAGCAACTAAAATATAATCTGTGTGTTGATAAACTGAAGCTGAATGAATTGTTTTATCTGATAAATTTCTAAGTTCTTTTGTATCTTCTTGTTCCAAGGAATATCTTGCTCTTGTAAGAACATCTATTATATGGTTCGCCTCTTGCATTAAAATGTTTATCTCGATAGATTAATATACTTTGCTTATTTTATTTATTCATGCAAGTTATTTTAGATAGCAGTTTTATTATCTCTTGTGTTAGAGAGAGAATTGATTTTTTGAGTCAACTACAAGAGCAAGGATTCACTCCAATAGTTCCTAGAGAAGTTTTACAGGAAATGAAAGATTTGAGAATAAGTAATAGATCTTCGAGGGAAGATAGATTGGCAATAGATGTAGCATTTACTCTTTTAGAAAAAGAAAAAGTTAAAAAAACTACTCTTGGAGAAGGTAAAATAGATGATTTTTTGATTAAGAGAGGACAGGAAGGAATATTTATTGCTACTTTAGATAATGGTATAAAGAAAAAAATTCCTAAGAAGGTTGTGATATTTAAGGCACAGAATAAAGTTGGTATTGAAGAGGGTGCCTAATTAAATTATTATAGGTTGATAAATTTTGATGCCTTTTAGATTGAGTTGGCATAACCTTTAAAAACCATGTTTTTCTCTGATTCTGATGTTTTATATTGCTGAAGTCGAAGACCACGTTCGTGTAGAACCTAAACATTTTGGTCTTGCTACTAAGGATGCTGTTGCAGAACAGCTTGAAGAATCTTATGTTAAAACAATGCATAAGGAACTAGGGTTTGTAATTTCAGTTATAGGAGTTAAAGAAGTCGGAGAAGGTATAATTATTCCAGGAGATGGAGCGGCTTATTACAAATCTTTGTTTACCGTCTTAGTCTGGAGACCTGAGTTACATGAGCTTGTTCCAGGAGTTATAAAAGAGATTACTAATTTTGGAGCGTTTATGCAAATAGGTCCGACACAAGGAATGATTCACATTTCTCAAACAATGGAAGATTTTGTTTCATTAAGTAAGACGGGTAATTTACAGGGAAAGATGACTAAGCGTTCACTCAATGTAGGCGATTCTTGTTTGGCTCGAATTGTGGCTATTTCTTACAAGGCTGGAGAACCAAAAATTGGTTTAACTATGAGGCAACCTGGTCTTGGAAAAGTTGAATGGCTTGATGAAAATAAAAAGAGAGCTGTTGCAGCTGCTAAGAAAGCAGAAAATGCTGAAAAAAGCGGAAAGAAAAAAGGAGCTAAGAAATAATGGCAAAAGAAAAAGCTTGTAAAAATTGCAAAATGATTTATGAGGGCGCTTCTTGTCCTAGTTGTCAAGGAAAGGAAAACGTAGATAGTTTTAAGGGAAAAATAACTGTTATTGACCCAGAGAACTCTGAAATTGCTAAGAATTTAGGTCTTAAAAGTAAGGGGGTTTTTGCAGTAAGATTAAGATGAAATTTATTTTAAATTTTTATAATTCTTTATTGCATCGTCATGATGTAGTTGCTAAGGTTAATTATCCTTCTAACCCTAGTTATGAAATAGTTAAAGAAGATTTTGCAAAACACTTTAAGAAAAGTTCCGATTGTGTTGCAGTTAAATCTGTAAAGGGCAGTTTTGGAAGTTCAGAATTTGTGATTGAAGCTAAGATTTATGACTCGAAGGAAAATCTTGAATCTATTGAGCCAAAATCTAAAATAAAGAAAGTAGAGGCAAGTAACTAATGGCAGCTAAAGCAGGTGAAGGAAAGAAACCTCATAAAAATAAACCTACAAGTGAAAAATATAAATTATACAAAGTGACTGGAGATTCTGTAAAGAGACAGGCAAAGTTTTGTCCTCGTTGCGGACCAGGTATTTTCATGGGTGGCGGGTTAAATAGATTGCATTGTGGTAAGTGCAAGTATTCAGAGTTTAGTAAGTAAATTTTTAAAAATTTTAGTTTGACAATTTTTTATAATTAATCCATTATTTGAATTAATAATTTATTAAATTCAATAAATATAAACCCGAAGAGGAGAGACCATAACCGCCAAAAAGATGGCTATGATGTCTCCTCCTGGGAAAAAGAGGTGATGATAATAAAACGAACTTATGCCCCTATTTAAATCTTTCTATTATGTTCTTATTACATAGTTACAACACAATATCTTTGTAAATTGGATAATCTATAAGTTTATTTAATCTAAGATGTGCTTTTATAGATGGATAAAAATATTGAGGCTTCTAAAAACTACGAGAAAGTTGGTCAAGATCAGATACATGATTTACTTTTTGATGATAGGCTTAGCTGGCAAAATATTATCTACGACTTGATTAATTCAGAACAGCTCGATCCATGGGATATTGATTTGAGCGTATTGGCAAATAAATATCTATTTCGTGTTAGGGAGCTAGAAGAGGCCAATTTCTTTATATCTTCTAAAGTTTTGCTAGCAGCTTCCTTACTATTGAGGCTCAAATCAGAGATTCTTTTAAGTAAAGATTTACACTCTTTAGATGATATTTTATATGGTAAAAAAGAAGATAAGAAATATGTTCAAGAGAGAATTGAGTTAGATGAAAATATTCCTGAATTGGTTCCTAGGACTCCATTGCCTCGACATAAAAAAGTATCTCTTCAAGAACTCATTCTTGCTCTTTCTAAAGCAATGAATACTGAAAATAGAAGGGAACAAAAAGCACTTATTCTAAAACAACATGAAATTAATGCGTATTTGCCTATTCCTAAAAAGTTATTTAATTTACAAGATAAAATAAAAGGAATTTATTCTAAACTTAAAGAAATGTTTGTCAAAAGTGATGAGCGAGTTGCTTTTTCTGAATTATCTTCGTTAAATGCGGACGAGAGACTTTTAACTTTTGTTTCATTACTTCATTTAGATAATCAACAAAAAATATGGCTAGAACAAGAAGGGCATTTTGAAGAAATTTGGATTTTATTAAAAGAGATATATGAGCATAAAAATAAAGATTTGCTCGAGAAATTGAAGAAAGAAGTTGAATTATTAGAGGAGGAAAGTATCCTTGACTCTAAAATTGAAAATATTACTAATTCTTAAATTTAGATATTAAAGATTTTTCAGTAAGTAAAGATTCTTCTCCTGAATTCATATTTCTTATTTTAAATTTTTTCTTTGTAATTTCTTCTTTTCCTATAAATAATGCATACTCTATTTTATAGGCATTTGCATATTCAAGTGCTTTTCCGACGGATTTATCTAAATTTACTACGCAGGAAATATTATTTTTTCTTAGTGTTTTGGCTAATTTTAATGTTTCTTTATCTTGATCTATTGAGATTATTATTATTTTATTGTTTTCAATTTCTAGTTGGTTTGTCTCTTTTTCACATAGTCCCATTAATGCTTCAATACTAAATGAGATGCCTACTGCTGGAATTTCTTTGTTGAGATATTTTCCTACTAGTTTATCATATCTTCCTCCTCCTAAAAGTGCAGTTTTCCCTATTGAAACTTCAAAGACATTTCCAGTATAATAATTGAAACCTCTCATTAGTTGAGGGTTAAATTTAGCGTTTATAC
Source organism: Candidatus Woesearchaeota archaeon (assembly GCA_964395155.1). Lineage (GTDB taxonomy): Archaea > Nanobdellota > Nanobdellia > Pacearchaeales > GW2011-AR1 > SICU01. The sequence goes on along the minus strand of CAYNAC010000007.1, from coordinate 7,183 downwards.
CATATTCTTTACATTTCTTTATCAAATCTATTAATTCTTGAGACCCTTCGAAAGCATTATCTTTGAAAAAGTTTATGTCCTTTTCCATTAATTTAAAGAGGCTTAAGATTTGGTTAGAGTCTGCAAATTTTTTTAGGTTGAGTTTTACCTGGTCTTCTCCAATTTTTTCTATTTTATCAATCTCTCTTAAAGTTGCTTTTTTTTCAGAGATTTGAACAGATTTTATTAAATCATCAATTAATTTTCTATTATTTATTTGTAATTCTATATTTTCTATCTTCAATTCTTTTAATATGTCAAATACTACTGAAATGCACTCCGCTTCGGCATTAATTGAAGAATCCCCTATTATATCTATATCACATTGAGTGAATTGTCTTGACCTTCCGGTTCTAATTGGTTCGTCTCTGAAATTTTCTCCTATTTGATATTTTTTGAAAGGTAGTTTTATATTTGGGTTTTTCTTTAGTATTCTAGCTAATTGAAATGTAAATTCATATCTTAAACCAAGATTTCTATTTGCTCTGTCTCTTAATCTGAATCTATCTCTTACTGCTTCATCTTCATCTCCTAAATCTTCTGGACGCATTAACTCATCAAATTCAATTACTGGAGTTTCAACTGGTAAAAACCCATATAGTTTAAAATATTTTTTTGCTATTTCTTTTATTTTTTCTCTTATCTGAGATTCTTTAGGTAAATAATCTTCAAATCCTTTAACGTTTTCTGGTTGGTATATCATTTTTAATTTCTTTCCCAATTTAATCTATCTTGTATTGCTTTTTTTATCATCTTCGATCTCCATATTCTTGTCTGTCAGTTATATTTCTTATTATTCTAATACTTTCCTCACTTTTAAGTTCCTTTTCTATAACTCTTGCTCTAACTTTCTTTCTTTCTTCATTTACTTTTCTTGAAATAACTCTTCCTACCAGACGCATAGTTTCACCGCCTCCTGCATTATATAAAAAAATCTCTGGAATTTCTGAACCAATGGCCATTCCCAAACTTAAAATTCCAAAAAGATTCGGAACTGTTGAACGACACATTTGTAGAGTATCATTAACAATTTCAATATATCTACTATTAATGTCCATTGCTCTATAGAAAACACTATTGTAAATGTCTTCGTTGCTTAGATCATTTGCAAAAATGTAATCTCTTATAGTTTCAGTTATTTTATTTGCCATTTTATCAAAAAGCTGAAGGTGAGTCCTCGCTTTGCATAGCACATCGGGAACTTAAACTTTTGCAAGTTTAAGTAATCGGACCAGTCCGATTCATTCTTCATTTTTAAAGCGGAAGGTGGGAATCGGACCCACTCCAACAGCGCCACAAGCTGGTATGCTACCATTACACAACATCCGCCATATTTAATTTTATCTTTAAATTGGTATATAAAGACTTTGAAAATACTAAAAACGAGTTAGAACTAGGAAAGCTTTCTTTAGCAACTATGAATAAACTCCAAGGTTTGTGAATTCATAATTATGGCAAAATTGAATGGTTTATAAATATTAGGTTTTAACAGGCTTTGCAAACAAACAAAATTCAAGCTTAAAACATTTCATTTAAGATATAACATTTAATCAAACAAGTAAAACATTTAATCAGAATTTGCATTTATTTGCAAAACTGGTTTAACATTTATAATCCAAATTCTTCAGATAATTTAATTGAATGATTTCTTCCCTCTAATATTTGATATAAGGTTTGTGCACCCAACTCTCCTCTTTTTTTAATAAATTCTGTACAACTAATTGGTTCGCCGGATTCAAACTCTCTTCCGTTAATGGGAGGGTTGTTTTCATAATCTGAACTTATCATACTAATTAAATCAGAAAGATACAGGTTTCTATTTCTTAAAAAAATAAGAAGTTCATTGGAATTATTTGCAACCATATGGATTCCTTTATACAATGCAACTAAATCTTTTCCATCTTTTTCAGTTAGTATTGGAAGACCTGATTTTTGAGATAATTCTGAGCAATTTTCTGAAGCCATGTATAATCCTTGATAAACTAATGCTGCATAAACTCTGAAGTTTCTTTCTCCTATTGAAATAATATCTTCTGGGTTTAGTTTCCATATTATTCCTTTTAGGTTTTTTCCAATATTATTTGCTCTACACTCTAGAACATTTCCCAAATGAGGATTTTCATTCCTAAAATTGTTTGTTTCATCAGTATTGAATTTTAATGCTCCATAGATTTGACCAGCAGTTTCTGGATTAGGCACTAAAGGCACTCCCCTTACAACATATTTTGTTTTATCAAATTCCATAAAAATTTGGTAAAAAAGATATATTTAAACCTTTGTAATGTAACTACTAAATAGTTATTATATTAATTAGGGTTTAAAGTATAGATTTTTATTCTGTCGTTGTTCTCTTTTTTAATGGTTAACAAAAAAAATATGTTTAGATTTTATGCTTTGAAATTATGTGGTCTAATGGTAGTTATTTTTTTAGTTCAATTATTTTTGAAAAGATTTACGGAATATTTTTTACTTGACTCTAATAAAATTACTGAAGTTTGGAGATTTATAACTTCTATATTTTTACATGGGGGTTTTGCTCATTTGCTATACAATATTTTTGCACTTGCTCTTTTTGGTAGTATGCTCGAGAGATTTTTGGGTGGAAAAAGATTTTTGATAATCTTTTTTGTTAGTGGAATACTTGCTAATTTAGTATCCGTTAATTTTTATAATTCTTCTCTTGGTGCTTCTGGTGCTATTTTTGGAGTCATAGGAGCTTTAATTTTTATTAAACCTTTAATGTTTATTTGGGCTTTTGGTTTTCCAATGCCTCTTTTTGTTGCCGGAATTATTTGGGCTGTTGGAGATATAATGGGTTTTTTTGGTTTTTCAACAACTGACAATGTTGCAAATCTTGCTCATTTGAGCGGAATGTTTTTTGGTTTAATTTTAGGTTTTGCTTATAAGAAAAAAGTAAGAAAATTAATTTAAAATTAATGTTTATCTACAAATTCATAAGTATGGGATGAAATTTTTCTTATTAAATTAGCACTTATTGCAGAATTCATATTTTTAGTCATTACGCAAATAACGTAAGGATTTTTATTATGGTATACAATTCCGCAGTCATGTAATAATATTTCGTCGTAAACTCCAAATTTATGGGCAACAATCACGTTGTCTGGAACACCACTTGGGATAAGGTTTTCAACCTGTGTATTTGTAGTTAATTTAAGTCCGAACTGAGAAAGTTCTGGAGATAAAAAAGTTGAATAATAAAGGGCTTTGAATAATCTTGAATAGTCTCTAGGAGATACAGTTTTATTTTTATTTTCTTTAATGTATGGATTAGGTATTCCGACATGCTTGAAAACATCATCTAATTCGTAAGACAAAAGCTGTCTAGCTAAAACATTTTTGGCAGTATTATCTGATTCAGTTATCATCGCTATAAGCAACTGCTCAATTGTAGCTTCAGCACCTTCTTTCTCTTCATAAATTGTTGGGTATCCTGCGTCTATATCTCCTTGCCTTATTACAACTTTGTCTAAAAGTGAAAGCTCTCCCCTATCTACTTTTTTTAGTATTGCCATCATTATGGGAATTTTTAGAAGACTGGCTGGTTGAAAACCTACCTTTTCATTCTTGCCGGTCCAGGAACCTGTATTTAAGTCTTGAATAAAAAAACCGACGTTGTCCTTTGAACCATACAAATTAATTTCGGATTGAATTGCACTTTTCAAACCCTCATAATGTAAAATAAAATCGCGAGGTTCATGATTATTTCCAAGATCTTTATTCATTTCAGGATTAATCAAAACAGAATTCCCTGTCATTGTCAATTGAACTCCATTTAACTTAAGAAATAATATAACATTCAAAATCAAAGAAAAAACTAGTATAAAAGTGAATGATTTTTTCACCCAGTTGCTTTTGGCAAATTTATTGGCAACAGGAGTGACCTGTTCTTCCATATATTTATAGGAGTTAGTCCATTTTTAAATCTGTTTAAAATATAAAATAGGATATAAATCTGATTCTATTGCTGTATGAAAAAATTTGATGATTTTAATGCGGTTAGTGGTTAGTGATTTTGCTAAACCAAATCCTCTAAATGCCCCAACCGGGATTCGAAATACAACTTCTTTTAGAAAAATAAGTTCTATGAGTCAAGAAAACTTTTATTGGTGCTTTGCACTCATGGGCGAAATACGCACAAACGGCAGGAATCTGAGAGGATTTACAATCCTCTAAATGCCCCAACCGGGATTCGAACCCGGGTTTCGGCCGCGAAAGGGCCGCGTCCTTGACCACTAGACTATTAGGGCGACAGAATTATTTGATTAGGATGCCTTTTAAACATTATGAAAACTTGGGCTTTGCACACAAACAAAATTTAAGCTTAAAAAATTTTATCATTAAAATATAACCTTTAATTAAAAAAGTAAAAAATTTAATCAGAATTTGCATTTATGTGCAAAGCCTAGAACTTGTTCTTTAACGATAGGTAATTTTAAATAACTAGTATTTTGTTATTATTATGCCACAAAATAATTTTAATGATGATTTAATTTATGTTTCTGAAGATTTAATGCCTAAAATTTCTAGAACTTTTGATTTTACTCTTCGTATTTTGCCCCAAGATTTAAGAGATGACTTGAGGGTTGCTTATGCTTTTTGTCGTGCTATAGATAATGTTGAAGATAGTTCGTTGAGTTATAGGCGCAAGGTAGATTTAATGAATAAAATTGTTTCTGTTTTTTCTTCTGGAGATGTGGATTCTGCAAAAGGGCTTGAAAGAACTATTGGAAAAATTAGACAAACAAAAGAAGGTTATGTGGAGCTTATGGGAAATTATTCTCGCGTTGTTGGAGCTTCAAGAGTTTTAGATAAAAATGTTGTTGATTTGATAGCTTCTTGCGGAAGACAAATGGCAGATGGTTTATCTAACCCGGTAATACAAAATATAAGATCTATTGAAGACCATCATAGATATTGTCATTATGCTGCCGGGGTTGTTGGAGATTTGATTTCAAGAGATATGTTTTTGAAAGGATATCTTTCTGAAAATTTACTTGGTGAAATTTGTCCCATCATTGAAGATAATCTTCCATTAATTGGTAGAAGTCCTTCTCATGATTTTGCAGTTGCTCTTCAAGTAACTAATAATTTAAAAGATCTACGTAATGATTTGCAAAATGGAATTCGCCGTTGGCCAAAAAATTTGCTAAGCTCAAATGGTTTGACTTTTGAGATTATTTGTGATTCAAATTTAAATGGGGAAAAACTTCAAAAAGCATACGAGGTTTTAAGATTGCAAATAGAAGATGCAAGATCTTTCTTTTCTTCTGCAACGAGTTGGGTAGATAGAATACCTTATTTTGTTAAAGGAAAAGAAGACTCTTCACTGGAAGGAATTAAAAGATCTTGGGGAATGGCTTTAGCTTTTTCTGCTGCAACATTGAGTAAAATCGACTCTGAAAAGTTTTTTACCGATGAAGGATGCAGAAAAATAACTCGAGAGGAAGTTATAGATTTAAGTTCTAAAGTTGAAGAAGTAGTTTCTAAAAAAGGAAAAATTAGAGATTTAATAGCGAAATTGTAGATAATTGATTTAATTATATTTTTTATGTATAAATCTTATTTATTTTTCATTGAGTTGTAGTAAAAGAACTATCCAAAAGCATAAAAAGTTCATAGTTTGATTATTTTTATGTCTGAAGCCAAAACTGGTCAAAACTTATGGTTACATGATATGTTGTTACAGGCTTTTCTGAAAAATGGTTTTGCTAGAACTAACGGGAATAAATCTTGGAAATTAACTGAATTACAATATCTTAGTTTGACCGATGATTTGGCTAAAGGATTTCTTTCTTTTGCTTCAACTCCTGCTTATAGAAAACAATTTTTTGAATTAGAGTTAAAATTGATAAAAGAGCAATCTGATTTAATTTTAGAAAATATAGATGTTGATTCATTTAATTTAATAGATATATATTGTGGTGATGGATTTAAAGCGACGGAATTAATTAAAGAATTAGTTTCTAAAAGGCCTTCTTTGAAAATATGCTATTGTCCTTTGAATGCTTCTCAGTATTTATTAGACTTAGCTGTCTCGACGGTTAAAGGTTCGAATATTTCTAACGTTGTTAGTTATAAGCCTTTTTTATCTGCTGGCGATGGTCGTTCTCTTCGTCAAATAGCTACTCTTTTAAAACCGGGAAATTATCAAAAAAATGTGGTCGTAATATTAGGTGGAGTTATTGCTTGCTTTGATATAAATGAATATTTGTTCGAACTTAGTAGAGATTTATATTCTGGAGATTTGTTGATTATGGGTAATGGGATTAGAGTAGGAGAGAGATTAGTAGATATAGAAAAATACAAAGACAAATCTTTCCATAATTGGTTTAAACATGTGATGCTTGCGATGGGGTTTAGAGAGTCAGACATAGAATTTGACGCTAGATTTGATAATTCAAGAGTTGAGTTTTTATATAAAATAAATAAAGAAGTTAGTAAAAAATTAGACGGGAAATTGATTAATTTCAAAAAAGGAGACGAGTTTGTAGTCGCTGCTCTTTACAAATATTATTCTGAAGAGTTTGAAAAATTTTGTAAAATGTATTTTAAAGATTCTAAAATATTTACTGATAAAGATAAAGAGTATGCTTTAGTTGTTTGTAAGAAATAAGATTTTAAATTTTTGAAATCCAATTTTAGAAAGATTATTTTTTCTAATCAGTTCAACTACAAGATTTGAAGTATTTGAAAAATCCTGGTGAATTTTAATGAGCCCACCAGTCCACACAACACAAAGTGTTGTGGTAACTTCAAAACAAAATATATGTCAAAGCGTATCTTGATAGAACTCTTTGAACATCCAGAAATTAGATAATTTCTTGATTTTGAAGTGATTTGAACCTAAAACACTGGTAGAAATTCTGGATAATGATATAGTCTTCGACTATATAATGAGCCCACCAGGTTCTCGCAGTGCATAGCACTTCGGAAACTCCAAATCATACGATTTGAAGTATTTGAAAAATCCTGGTGAATTTTAATGAGCCCACCAGGATTTGAACCTGGGACCCCTGCTGTTCTTAGCTGTCTTAGCTTTGACAATGTGTTTCTAGTGAAACGCACTCTTATAAGAGCAGTGCTCTAACCGGGCTGAGCTATGGGCTCGATACTACATTTTCAA
>CAYNAC010000006.1:0-14433 GCA_964395155.1 Candidatus Woesearchaeota archaeon | reverse complement strand
AAAGAAAATATCAAGTTTGATGATTTTGTCAACATATCAATAGAAATATTGGATTAAAATAAGAATAGTCAGATTTTTAAACCAAATTTTTCTAGTCATAGTCCCATGGAAAGTAAAATTAGGCAACCATTAGAATTTCCTCAAAAAGTTCATGTAATAATTGAAATTCCTAGAGGTTCAGAGAACAAATACGAAATGGATAAGGAAACTGGTATGTTAAAATTGGACAGGCCTTTATTTTCTTCAGTGCATTATCCTGGAGATTATGGTTACATTCCAAAAACTCTTTGGGACGATGGAGATCCTCTAGATATAATAGTTTTAACTTCTCATCCAGTTTATCCACTAACTCTCGCTAAGGTAAGAGTACTTGGAGTTGTTAAAATGATTGATGGAAAAGAATCTGATTCAAAAATAATTGGAGTTTATGATTCGGATCCTAGGTTTTCTGAATATCAAGATTTAGAAGATATTCCCAAACATAAGATAAAAGAAGTAGTTCATTTTTTTGAAAGTTATAAAAAATTGCAAGGTAAAGAAGTTAAGATACTTGGAATCGGAAATAAAAAAGAAGCAGTGAATGCTATAGTTTTTTCTAAAAAGAAATATGAGAATAAAGTTGGAAAGGATTAAAAACTTAGAGATTATTTTGTTTTATGAGTAAAAAAATATTTTTAATTTTTTTCATCTCTTTAGTTACTTTAGTTTTTGTAACTGCGCAGATATTTATTCCAGTTCCAGTTGAAAAAGTAGATGTTATTTATGATGATTTTTCATTAAGGCAATTAGACCGAAGTAGATGGGTAGAGCTATCTACTGGATTATCATCTACACCATTTATTAATGAGCATTTTATCTCTAATGAGAGTGGTGGAGTATATCATACAGCTCAATTATTTCAAGAAGACAGAGGAGTCACGATGGAAATAATTGGACATAGTTTTGTTGCTGGAGATACTTTAGAATTTGATTTAAATTATATTAACGGTAGTGGAAATAGAATTCATTATATAGATGTTAATAGGCAAACTCACAATTATGGTGCAATTGGATATTGGAATGGTATTGAGATAGGAGGAAATGATTTTGGAAATTATCATTGGAAAATAAATTTTAATCAATCTGGAATTAATATGTTTCTAACTAAACCTAATGGTTCAACTATTAGAATTCAGCAGTTCCTTCCATTTATAGCTTCAAATTATACATTAGGTTTTGGAACTAGAACCGGACATGATGGTACTATTCATATAGATTATGATAATATAATTATTTATTAAATCAAAACCTTTAAAGAGCATCTGATTTTCAATAAATAGTGCGGGGATGCCGGAGTGGTCAAACGGGCTGGATTTAGGCTCCAGTGTGCTTAGTGCCTACCTAGGTTCGAATCCTAGTTCCCGCATGATTCTCACCTTACAACTTTTACAAGTTGAAGTAATAATAGTTGTCGCATGATTCTCACCTTAAAGAATCGAATTAATAAAAATTATATAGATTTAGAATTATAGTTTTTTCAAATAATACCAACATTTTAAAAGGTTTAGTATCCTCTAAATAATATGTTTTCATCAAAAAAATGCATGCGTTGTGAAGGTAAGATAAAAGAAGAGTTTAGTTTTTGTCCTTATTGTAGACTAGACTTACGTAATCCTGATTCTGATATGAAAGATTTTGGAATGCTTGGAAAGAATGATTCTGTGCATGGAGCTCCATTGCTCGGAGGGGGAAGTATGGGGATGAGCGATTCTATATTTAACTCTTTGATAAACAATGTGATGAAGATGATGGAAAATCAAATGAAGAATTTGAACGTTGAAAAGTCTGATTTTTCAGATTCAAAGCCCGAAATAACTCAATTACCTAATGGGATTCAAATTAAAATAGGTCATCATCACAAACATCATAAGGCAGTAGAACCTAAAGCGAGAATTATTAACGATGATCAAAGGGAAAGAATGTCTAAACTTCCAAGAGGTCAAGCAAAAACAGAAGTTAGGAGATTAAGCGACAAAGTGGTTTATGAGCTTTTAACTCCTGGAGTTGATACTGTTGAAGATATCTTTGTTTCAAAAGTGGAATCTGGTTATGAAGTTAAAGCCTTAGGTAAAAAGAAAGTTTATTTTAATAGTTTGCAAATTAATTTACCTCTAAAGAAATATTCTATTAAAGAAAATAAGTTAGTTATGGAATTTGGCTTGGAACAAAGTCAATTTTAATACTAGTTGAAATCTCCAACATTTATGTTGGAGTTAGTATTTTGGGGATTATTAACTGTAATCCCAAAACTACAAACAAACTACACACTTTAGTGCGTGGTAAAACTCATCAGAGTTTTGTGATATTTTATTTTTTTAGTAATTTTTTGTTTAATATATTTGGTTGCCAGTGAGATAATTGTTTAATCCATACTAATGCTGTATTAAATGTTTTAGCTGGTTTAGTAGCATCAAAATGTAGGCCTTCAAAATTAATATTTCCTTCTTCTTTTATTTTTGGCAAGAAATAAATTGCAACAAATATCATTAAAATCGAAGAAAGAATAAATGCAAAAAACATTGAACTCATGAAATTTATAGGAGCATACTCTACAATCCATCCGCCTATGAAGCTTCCTAGCAAAGTCCCAAATCCTATTAATAAAGCAGTATATGCAAAACAGAATCCTCTTTTTTGAGGAGATGCTGCATTGTAAGAAAAGTCTGTAGTTCCTATTACAAAGGCTGCATTAGCTAATCCAGAAACTAATCCTGGAATTAAGATTAGATAAATAGGTGTTTTAAAAAATATCCATAGTATTGGAACTATGGGGAATAAAATTGTAGCAAAATAAATTAATTTTAAATTTCCATATTTATCTGAAAATTTTCCTGCTAATGGTGCAAAAATTAAATAAAATAATGTCGAACTTAGCGAAACTATTGTATAAGTGATATAACTGAAATTTAAGTCGTTAAGCATTCTTACTGCAAAAAATGGTGCAGAAATCATTATTGCAAAAAAGAAAAATGATTGAAAGAATGCAAATTTCCCGTAGTTGTCATATCTTTTTATAAAAGACCAGAATGAAAAATAAGATGTTTTTTTGACTCTAAAATACGGGTTGAAAATTTTAGATGTGTAATGTGCAGAAGCGAGTCTGAAGATCATTGCAAATCCAAATAATATTGAAAATCCAAAAAGCACATATCCTTTGGTTTTAAATAAGTCTAATAAAAAACCAGCTATTAGAAAAGTTATTAGTCCTACTAATCCAGTTATTCTGTTTCTCGACGCGAAAAATTTTCCTTTTTTTTCTTTTGGAACTAAGTCTCCTAACCAAGATAGCCATGAAACATATCCTGCTCCGTAAATGAACGGAATTAAAATTCCCCATAAGGCAATCATCACCCAAGGAAGTATGGAAGTAAGTATTCCTTTCCAATATAAATAAATAAGGCCTATAAATGGGATTTGTAGTAAGACTATCCACAATTTTGCATTGACCCATAATTTTTTTCTAGAATGTTTCTCCATTAATTTGCTACCTGAAATTTCTCCTGCTGGGTCTGCAAGTCCGTTTAGAGCACTAAGTAATCCTACGTGAAAACTATTTCCACCTATGGCTAATAATAAAGGAGTTAGAAATCCGCTTGACATGTTAACCCCTATTGATTGAGCACACCCTTCTTTCATGCTCATTTTTAATGCGTGTTCTTTTGAGTGTTTTAGATAGTTTGATTCTTCAAAGAAAACTCTTCCCTTTTTATCAAGACCATCATCCATATAGGTGATTAATGAATAATGTTAATAAACGTTATGCGCTGTCCACATTTAATGCAATATTTAGTAAAATCATGCGTAGTTAATTATTGTTCGTCTTTATGATAAAAATCAAGCAAAATTATTTTATCTAATAATTTGTTATATGCATAAGCCAATCTATAAGGGGGAAGATATATTTCTCTTGTTCCCTTCCTATTATGCATCATAGGTTTGCCAATTTCAGGATTTTCTTTTATTTTATTAATGAGTTTCTCAATTCTTTCTCTTATAGAAGCATCTTTTATTTTAGAAATTGTTCTAACAAAGGAATTATCAAAGTCTATACTTACCATTTCTTCATTTCTTTAATAAAATCATCAAATTCCATAGATCTAAATTCACCTCTATCAAATCTCTTCCATGCTTCTTCGGTTCTTTTAGCAAATTCTAGGTCTTCTGCCAGTTGTTTATCCATTTTACTAGCTTTTTTAATAATTATTTGGTCAGCATTACGAATAACTAAAAGTTTATCTCCTTCTTTTATATCCTTTCTAAGTTCTTGGGGAATAACAACTTGTCCTTTAGAACTCATTTTAGTCATATTTATGTCCATAGTAAGACTATTCTTACCTAATATATAAGTCTTTCTAATTAGCTGAATGGTTAGAATAGAAATTGAGAAAGGAAGTTTACTAAAAAAGAGAAATCAGATGAGGGCTAAAGTAAGTTTTCTAAACAGAAAATTTCCGGGCAGATGGATGTTTGTTGTTACAAACAAAAATTATCTTCCATAGTACAGAGAATGGGGTTTAGCCACCCCTAGAAGTCAGGTGGAAAAAATGGTTGAAAAATGGCTAAATTCGTCCATCTAATTTGTTCGGGTTGAATTGGTAATTAACGACGCTATTTATTAGATCTCCACCCCAAAATAGGCTCTCTGTATTCTTTCTCTCTTTCTCTCTCTTTCTCTGGCTCCAGACCCTATCGTCAAATGAATTTTATATCTTATTATTTTTTCTTTGTTAATTTTGTAATGAAGTAGATTATTAATAAAATCAAAACCAACCCTCCAACCCACAAAGATATATTTCTAGATTTATTTGCATTAATTTGATCTTGAGCAATTTTAATATATGCATTATTCATATCACCGCTAACGCTCCTAGCATACAAAGACTTTTCTCTTAATTCATTAATAAACAATTCCTCTGTTATAAATCCATTTGTTTCACCACAACCAGTCCATCCAGTCAATTCAGAAATTCTTACAAACCCCTTATTACACTGACAATAAATATCTGAAACTAAGTAAGATTTGCTAAGAATAGAATTCTTATAAACAAGAGTTAGCCATTTACCATCTGTATTTTGACAAGTTTGCTTATTGATTGGATTTGGCGCAATTGGTTCAACAGCAACTACAAAATTGAGCATTAAAAGACTCATTAGAAAAATTATTAAGACTTGCTTTTTCATTCTTTTATCAGTTTAAATGGTTATTTTAATCTTTCTATCATCGTAGTAAGACCCACTTCTAACTTTAGATCTGAGAGTATGTTCACCACTTAGTGTAAAATTATAAGTTATGAAGGCCATAGTTAATTCATTGTTTGTCAATGAAATATTTTGAGAACTATTAACGATTGTCTCTCCACTATCAGACTCAAACATAAAATTTTCAGAAGAATTTACAGTATTATTTATAGCAAACTTAAAAACTCTTTGAGTACCATTGGTATAAACTATTGAAATATTTGATAACAAGTTATCCTTTAAGGTTTTATTAAAAATAGTAAGATTATTATAAAGTAGTCTCATTGAATACATATCATCTGTATAAGGTAATCTTAAGTCAATATTAGGAAGGACATTTTCATAAACTAATAAACTTCCCCGTATTACTGGAGAAGATAAAGTTAAGTTAAGATTCCGAAAACTAGAAATGCGTTGGTTAAATTGTCTTTCATTTGAATTCATTCTTACAAGACCATTTGAGTCAGCAGTGACGTTAAAATAATAATTTTTTGTACAAAAATTTTCTCCACAATTATACCAATTTTCATCAATTTCTTCCCATTCACCATTTTTATTAAAATATCTATCATAAGAATATATTACAATATTACAACTGTCTCCTATACAAGTCCTATCAAAGTTAGTTCCTTTGTCAGAAATAGGTTGACGAGATGTTTGAGCAGTTGAGAAAAAGATAAAAACAGATAGAAAAAGAAAGGATAATAGCAGAACAATCACCTTCTTGTGCATATAAGAAGATAATCCACATATTTATAAGACTTGTGTTCACTTATCTATGATATTTTTACCTCTTTCAAAAAAATTAAATCTCTATCCCTCATAAAATTACATTCAAATCTGGCAAGCCTATCAATTTCAAATGTTTTAATAGATTCGCTTAAAGTAATCTAGACTAATTCAAACTCTTCAGATTCTGTAATTGAGATTCTATTTAAATAATTATATTGGGTGCGCATGAAAGGATACGAAGAGGGGTATGCGCCGGCCGGGAATCGAACCCGGTTCGTCGGCTTGGGAAGCCGAAATCATACCACTAGACCACCAGCGCCTAAAATTATCAATAATAAGTATTTTAAAAAGATGATTACATCATTAAGGTATGAAAAAGAGGACAAAAGATAACTGGAAAAAATCTATAAAATTTATCGGAAAAATATTCTGGGAAATAATCAAATTACCTTACTACATAGTAAAAGGGATAATCTATTTAACTAAAAAAACGAAGCAAAAGTCCGAACAGAGCAAAATAAAAGTAAAAAGAAATTCTATAATTCACAATTATCAATCTTTTAAATTATTAAAAACTTTATCTGGAAACTATAAAGAATTTGAAAATTATATACTCGGAGACAAGAGTAAAATTGGAATAATTTTAGGCGCTCGCGGGACTGGAAAAACGGCAGTTGGAATAAAAATTTTAGAAAACATTTATTCAAAGAATAAAAATAAATTATATGCAATGGGCTTTAATAGCGAAGATATGCCTTCGTGGATAGAAACAATAAATGATATTGAACAGATAAAAAATAATTCAGTTGTTTTAATAGATGAGGGTGGTGTTTTATTTAGTTCGAGAAATGCAATGACTAAACCTAATAAGCTTCTAAGTCAATTAATACTTATTGCAAGACATAAGAATCTAAGCATTTTATTTATTTCTCAAAACTCATCCAATTTAGACGTCAACATATTAAGACAAGCAGATTATTTAATTTTAAAACCTACTTCACTTCTTCAAGAAGATTTTGAAAGGAAAAAAATAAGGGATGTATACGAGGAAGTTCAAAAAGAATTCAAAGAATTAAGTAAAAATAAAGGACTTACTTATATTTATTCTGAAATATTTAGAGGATTTGTTTCAAATCCCTTGCCTTCATTTTGGAGTACAAATATTTCAAAGTCGTTTAGATAATATTTTAAACAGATATTCTATTATCTAAATATGGTTAAAGAAAAGTTTTATGTAACAACGGCAATTGATTATCCAAATGCAGAACCTCATATAGGGCATGCATATCAAAAAATAATTGCAGATGTATTTGCAAGATGGAATTCTCTTCAAGGTAAAGATGTCTTCTTTCTAACTGGGACTGACGAGCATGGTAAAAAGATAGAGGAGTCTGCGCAAAAAGCAAATAAAAAACCTAAAGATTTTGTTGACGAAGTTTCCAAAAAATTCAAATTAGCTTGGGAAAGTTTGAATATAGTTCCAAATAGATTTATAAGAACTACAGATAAAGACCATGAAAAATTAGTAAAAGAAGTAATAGAAAAATGTAATAAAAATGGAGATATTTATTTAGGACAATATGAAGGGCTTTATTTTACTGGGTGTGAAGCGTATTACACTGAAAAAGAAGCAGTTGATAAAAAATGTCCTCTTCACAATAGAAATTTAGAATTATTGAAGGAAGAATCTTATTTTTTTAGGTTGAGTAAATATGAAAAATATTTACTTGAATTATATAAGAAAAATAAAAATATTATTTTGCCGATAGAAAGAAAAAATGAAATGTTAAATAGGATTAAAGAGGGATTGAAAGATTTAAGCATCTCAAGAACTTCATTCGGTTGGGGAATAGAATTTCCTTTGAATAAAAAACATATAACTTATGTTTGGTTTGATGCGCTCTTTAATTATGTTTCTGGTGCTGGAAAGAATGGAGAATATTGGCCTGCAAACTTGCAGTTGCTTGGGAAAGATAACGGATGGTTTCATTGTGTTTATTGGCCAGCATTTTTAAAATCTGCAGGTTATGGTGTTCCTAAAACTATATTCGTGCATGGTTTTCTTACATTTAATGGACAGAAAATTTCAAAGTCTTTAGGCAATTCTATATCTCCTATAAAGTTGGTTGAAAAATATGGCGCTGATAGTATAAGATATTTTATTTGTAGAAATTTTGTATTAGGAGAGGATGGAGATTTTGATGAAAAGTCTTTAATAAATAGACATAATACAGAACTAGCAAATAAACTTGGAAATCTGGTTAGTAGAGTTTCTGCTTTGGCTGAAAAATATGGGGTTGAAAAAGTAACAAAACATTCTTTGCCGATAAAAGAGGTGTTAAAACAAGTAGAAAATTATTTTGATAAATATGAATTGCATAAAGCTCTAGAAGTTATATTTACATATATTGATAAAACAAATGAATATATCCAAGAAAAGAAACCTTGGGAAACTCAGGATAAAAAAGTCTTATATGAAGTAAGTATAGCAATAAAAAACATTGCAATTCTTCTTTCACCCTTCATGCCTCAAACTGCTGAAAAAATCGCAAAAACTTTTAATTTTAAAATATCTTTAGAAGAATTAGATAAGCCATTAAAAGATGGTAAAATAAATAAATCTGAAATACTTTTTCAGAAAATACAATGAGTGAAAAAATACCATTTTCAGATTTTCAGAAATTAGATTTAAGAGTTGGGACTATAGTTGATGTGCAAAATCATCCTAAAGCCGACAAGCTCTACGTTTTAAAGGTTGATTTTGGAGAGTCCGAATTAAGAACTATAGTTGCTGGACTAAGAAGTCATTATACTCATGAGCAACTTAAAGACAGGCAAGCGATTTTTGTTACAAATCTAGAACCTGTTAATTTAAGGGGTGTTGAGAGTAATGGGATGATACTTGCTGCTTCAAATGAAGAGAAAACAGATGTTTTTTTTCTACGTCCAGAAAAACAAATTAAAGCTGGAAGTAAGGTGCATTAGTTAGAAAAATTAACCAGTTAATTTTTTCCAAAACCCTGGTTCTTTGTAATTAATGTTTGCTATTTTGGCCGCTATTCTTTTGTAAGCTAATGCAGATTTGGTGTAAGGGTACATATGAATTACTGCATCCTTATGTCTTAGCGATGCTAGAACTTTTTTGTCTTCTGGGACGACCCCTAGGACAGGTAGATCTAACATTTCTTTGATGTTTGAAATGGACATTTCATGTTGATTTTTAGAAACTCTTGTTATTATTACACCTCTTACTTTTTTTCCTAATTACTCTGCTAGTTTTACTGTTTTTAGAGCGTCTGTGTCTGCAGTTATTTCTGGATTTGTTACTATTATTAGTTCATCTGCTGCTTCAATTGAACCAACTGCTTCATCTCCAAGTCCTGCTGCTGAATCGAGTAAGACAAAATCAGCCATATTCCTTAATTTTTTGGCTACATCTTTTAATTTGTCATGGTTTATTTTTCTTAGTTCTTTTACTGAAAGTGAAGAAGGGATTACTTTTGTTCCTGAATCGTGTTCATAAATTGCATCGGAAACTTTGGCTTTTCCCTGCATTACGTGATTTAGATTAACTGGTACAATTGGTGCGCCTAAATGTAATCCCACATTAGGAGTTGTTAAATTTGCATCAACGATTATGACTTCTTTTTTAAAATGGTTCAAAGCAGCGCCTAAATTTATTGTAGTAGTTGTTTTACCAACTCCGCCTTTGCCAGATGTTACTGTTATTATTGCCATATGAAATTAAAATAGCTTCAATGGACTAAATTATTTAAGATAGCTTATAAATCTTTCTAGAATTTGCGAGTATAAAGCTAGTTGTTCGAGATTTATGTTTATGACTTTCTCTTTGTATGTGACTCTTAGGTTTACTCCCTTTCTAAATTCATTTTCTCTCATTTTTTCTAGGCCTTCTATGTCTCTAAAGAATTCATAGAGGTTTAGAGCGTCCATAATTTCTGGGGTGTTCGCATAAATTTTCTTGAGTTGTATGACTTTTGCTCTTGGCGCGTTTGGGACCGGTTTCCAGTTCTTTCCTGCTTTTTTAATTAAGAAATCAAAAGATGTATCTACCATTATTCTCCATCTTTGTAATAAATTCAAAATGACGTCGCAAGTTTTAGTGTATTTTAAACTAACATAAAGCAAATGATCTGCACTAATTTTTTCTTTTATAACGTCTTCAATTAACATAAATAAATTCCTTAAGGGGAAATATCAGTTAAAAGTTCTTTTTATACCTTTCTAATGAAATGCTTTATAAATAAAAAGCAGAATAATCAATTTTCTGACAACTCTATTATGGTTTGAGCTATATCTCCATCGTTTTTTTCTAAAGCCGATTTTGATTCTTCATAGTTTTTGTTGGTTTTTTCCATAATTAAACGAATATCTTCATCGCTGACGCCCATTGATTCTTCATGAGCTTCTCCAGAGATTTGCCAAGATTCTTGGCCTTTCATATCAATTTTAACTACAGAAGGGTTTTCTATTACTATTCTGTTTCCATCAATTTTTTCGATGATTACTTTGGAGGCTTCGATTTCGTCTTGTTTGATGCCCATCTGTTTCATCATTGCTTGCATTTTTTTAGGGTCAATTCCGCCAAACATGTTTATGAATTAGAAGAAGGTTATTTATAGCTTTGCAAGATTAACTAAATAGTTGTTTTTATTTCTTTAAAACTCTTGTTCCGCACTCTGAACAGAATTTTTCATCGCCTTTCAAAACGATGCTACAACCAACGCATTTGATTGGTTCGACTTTGCGTTCAATAACTGTTTTATATCCTTTTTTTCCTGAAACAAGAAAAGAAAAAGCATCTGCAACTGCATCGCTATTCATCTGGTCTCTTAAATCTCTACCACTAGTCATATTACTCACCTTTTAGAAAATAAGATTTTTAGTATTTAAACTTTGTTTAGAAATTTGCTTACAAATTTTCATATATAGAAGACTTTAAAAATGGTGTTTTATAACTCATGCTTATGGCACAAAGTATGTATCATTATTTGCGTGAGGCTTGGAAAAAACCTGACACTGAAACTATGAGAGATAGAATGATTTCTTGGAGGGCTAGCCCTGCTGTTGAAGTCGTTGATAAACCTCTTAGGCTTGATAGAGCTAGGTCTTTAGGTTACAAAGCAAAGAAAGGTTTTGTTGTTGCTAGAATAAGAATTATGCGTGGAGGAAGAACTAGAAAAAGAGCTGGAGTTAAAGGTAGAAAAACTAGGAAACAAACTATTAGAAAGACTCTTAAGATGAGTTACAAATGGGTTGCTGAAATGCGCGCAAGTAAATATTTCAATAATTTAGAAGTGTTAAATTCTTACTGGATTGGAAGAGACGGAAAACATTATTTCTTTGAAGTTATTTTGGTTGATCCTCAAATGCCTGAAATAAAAAATGATAGAACTATGAATTGGATTTACAAAGGACATCATGTTGGAAGAGTTGAACGTGGATTAACTTCAGCTGCTAAGCAATCTCGTGGTTTGATTACAAGAAGAGGACATTCTCCAACTTTGAAGGTGCGTCCTAGTTTAAGAGCTTGGAATAGACGTGGAAAATAAAGAATATGACTAGGCTTTATTATCCTGGAAGAGATGAGAAATCTTATTTTTTGGCTTGTGCAGAAAAAGGTGTTGTCTTTAGAGATGAAACTATACAAGGTATAGCAAGAAAGATTCACAGCGTTAGAGCTTTGGGTCTTCTTCATAGTTTTTATGTTGGAACCGTGGAAGCATTTGATTTTGAAGTTATTAGGGCAGAAAGAAATGCGCTGAATATACAAGATTAATCAGATTTCTGGGATGCTTATCATAAAAAGTAGCGGATGTTTAATACTAGTTGAAATCTCCAACATTTATGTTGGAGTTAGTATTTTGGAGATTATCAAATGTAATCTCAAAACTACAAACAAACTACACACTTTAGTGTGTGGTAAAACTCATCAGAGTTTTGTGATTTATTTATTCTATATATCCGCCTTTTTGTAAGTTCCAAAGTTCTTGGTAATTTCCTTTTTGTTTTATTAAATCTTCATGGGTTCCTTGTTGAACGATTTTTCCCTTATCTAAAACAACAATTATATCCGCACTCATAATGGTGGAAAGTCTGTGAGCAATAATTAGAGACGTTCTATTTTGCATTAATTTTTTCAAATCTTTTTGGATTTCATACTCGGTTTTAGAATCTAGTGCTGAAGTTGCTTCATCTAAAACTAAGACTTTTTTATTTGCTAGGATTGCTCTTGCAATAGAAACTCTTTGTTTTTCTCCTCCAGATAATTTAACTCCTCTTTCCCCTACAATTGTTTTTTCTTTATGTGGAAAGTTTGCAATTGTTTTGTCTAATTGTGCAAATTTGATTGCATTTATAACTTGTTTGTGAGTTGCTTTAGGGTTTGAAAATTTAATATTGTTGTAAATTGTATCATCAAATAAAATACATTCTTGAGGAACTATGCTTAATTCCGAACGAAGAGATTCTTGTTTTACATTTTTTATATCTAGATTATCAATTAGTATTTCTCCTTTGTCTAAGTTGTATAATCTGTAAAGCAGTTTTACTAAAGTGGATTTGCCAGAACCTGAATGTCCAACTAAGGCTACTTTTTTGTTTTTAGGAATGGTTAAGTTGAAGTTTTTAAACAAACTCTTTGAATTATATTTGAATGAAACGTTTTTGAATTCTATTTGTCCTTCTTTAATTTTTAGCACTTTTGCTTTAGGATTATCTTTTATATCATTGTTTTCTTTTCCGTATTGGAACAAATCGTCAAAATCTGCTACTGATCTATTATATCCTCTTAGGCCGTCCATGAATTGTCTTACTGTTTCTATTATTGTCCAATATAATCCCCAAGCAAATGTTACAGTTCCTAAACTTACATTTCCTTTGATAAAAGATTCAAGTGTAAAATACAGTATTGCTAATCCTCCAAGTCCCATAATAATTCCCTCTCCTGATCCAGTCCACCTACCTACAACCCATGAATTATACATAGACTTTCTAGTTTTTTCAGACAATGAGACATATCTGTTTTTTATGAGTTCTTCTTTTCCATAGTATTTTATTGAGTCTATATTTGTGAATGTATCTGAAATCATTGCCTTTTCTCTGTCTTCATTTTTGTTAGTTATAACATTTAGTTTTCTTTGAATTCTTTGAAGATTTGTGCTAAATAGAATAAATATTGTCCCAGTTATTAAAACTGCAAAACCTATTCTTTTATCTATTGCTGTCAGAGCTATTCCAGAAATAATTATTTCAAATAATAAAGGTAATGTTAAAAAAGCGACAAAGTCAGTCATTCTTTCCATGGCGTTTGAACCTCTCGTTATTCTTGCTATCAAAGAACCTGTTTTGTGGGTTGTGTGAAATTTGTGAGATAATGTTAAAATGTGGCTGTAATAATTTCTTTTCAAATCAAATATCGCTTTACTTTCTAAATTATCTAGAAAATAAGTTCTTAACCATCTGACTGTTCCAGCCACTATTATTTGAGTTGCCCAGATTATTCCAATTATTATAAGAGATGCTATTAAAGTTTGAGAAGTTATATCTCCTCTTGCAAACAATTCTCCTTTATCTACAATTATTTTAAAAAGATATTTTGCTAAAAATCCTAATGAGGTTAAAAGTAATGCAAAGAATATTACTCCTGTTAAGAGAATTTTATATTTACTAATAAAACTCCAGTAGGTTTTTAGGATATATTTTACATCTAGTTCCTTTCTTAATTTTTTTCTTATTTAATACTTTATTATTTGAGTATTAAAAGGTTAATCTTTTTCTTTAATATTTTGGTTTTCAGCTTTCCAATTAGGATTGAACTCAAATTCCCACGGGCGTTTTCCTTTTCTTAATGAAACTAAAATTGGAAGATTTCTATCTGAAACTTTATCTGTTTTTTTAATCATTCCTGGAGGTAGAGGATAAACTGCAGTGCACTGGGGATAATTACTACATCCTACAAATGATTTCATGTTCTTTTTTGAAAATCTTATCTGTAAGTTTCCTGAATTACATTTAGAGCAAGGCATTAGAGTGTTTTGTTCTTTTTGTTGTTCTCTACTATCTTGAACTCCTTCTAAAATTTGTCTGCCTATTGAAATTTCATGCGCTTTGAATTCTTTAGATATATCAGTGATTAATCTTTCAACTTTGTTTAACGTGTCTTTTTCAAAATCTGACCAATTTGATTTTAACTCTAATATTTGTTCAGTTTTTTCTTCTACATCACGCGTTAGGTTTTCATCTATAATAATTGGAGAATATTTTTCTAAAGATTCGATTAATTTTTTCCCGAGTGGAGTTGCTTGGATACTTTTTACGTCTAAATATCCTCTGTCAAATAAAGTGTCTACTATCGATTAACGAGTTGCTTTAGTACCAAGATTCTTTTTTTCTATAATATTA
>CAYNAC010000005.1:0-15240 GCA_964395155.1 Candidatus Woesearchaeota archaeon | reverse complement strand
ATCAAAATTGAGGGATTAGGTAATAGCATTAATGGAGTAGGTATTGATGATGTAGAAATGACATGGAGAAATAACACTGCTTTCAAGAACTTACAATTAAGTAGCAATCCTTCAATTTATAAGAGTATTGATTTTTGGGGTGCGATGACTGCATTGGATAAATCTAATTCTGACCAATATAGTATTAAGATAAGCCATAATTATGAGCAACTTGAGAATTATATTTATATTACCGAGATATTATAATCTTTAGAATTTCTATTAAATATCTATTTGTAGAATACAAATTGTAATATAATTAAAATTAAAACAGGTTTTGTTATTTTATTAGCTCTTTTTTTCCACGATATAAAAGAGCTCATTACTCATTCTTTTAACTTTATAATTTAATTTTAGATTGTTAAGAATTTTTTCAAACCATCTCCTATAGGGGGAATTCATGGGTTTGCCGGTTAGAGTTCTTGTAGCAAAACTAATCATGAAAATTTTTGAATTTATTCTTGTGAGTAAATTTGAAGTTACTTCAAACCTTTTGTCTCCTAAAATATCTAGTAACTTAAACATTAGACATAAATCAGATTTAGGAAATAAAATATTATCTCTTATATCTGAGTGATACACATGACCATTTATTCCTTTTATTTTGAAAAATTGGTGGACTATTTTTAGATCTTCTTCGTTTATATCATACGCATGATATTCCATATTGTTGTTTGCTATTGCTATAGGGTTTATACCACACCCTAAATCAATTATAACTTTAGGGTTTAACTCTTGAACAATCTCTTTTACAAATTGATAGTCTTTTATTCTTTCTCTAGTCGAGGTGTGCGTTTTTAGAATGTCTAAAAAATCTCTTCTATTCAAGAGTTCATTTCTATCTTTTGTTCCTTTTTTTGGAGTGTATTGTCCAGTGTATATCCTTAACTTTGACCTTATCTCTTTAATTAACATTTTTTCACTTTTTGAAGAAGAGATATCTTTAATTTTGTTTTTTGACAAGTAATTTTCTAAAGTTGACTTAACTAAACTATCTGGTAGACCTTTGAGTTCTTTTTTTTCTTTTATTTTTTTTATTAATTGATCCACTATTCTAGGATGGGAGCAATCTATATAAATCAAACTAAGTTTTTAATTAAGATGATTAAAAGAGGTTTGAGCCATATAGAATTTATAATATCTTTTGTAATTTTTATAGGGTTTATTTTATTTGCCTTTGTATTCTTTAACCCGTTACAGAGCGAGAGAACTTTGAAATCTAGTATGGACTATGCTTGGATAGAAGTTGCTAGAGAAACTCAAGAAAAAATAGAATTTTATTCTGTTTCTATAAATTCTAGTGTTTTAGAAGATAAAGTTGCTATAAAGATTTCAGGTATTCCTAGTGGATATAACTCTAGTGTTGAAGATGTTGATGGAAATTTTGTGGAATCTTATTTTGACCAGGATGGAGTTAATTTTGATAGGAGGGGTAAGAACTTTTTTAGAATAAAATATTCTCCAATATTTCAAAATGGGCAGAATGTAATTGCAGGTTCAAAATTAAATGGAAATGAATACTACATTTCCTCTTCTAATTCTGAAAAAATATATTTTGAAAAATTATTTCTTGAGCTGAATAAATCTTATTTTTCTGATTATTCTAGTCTTAAGAAAAAAATAAATTTACCTAATAGAGTTGATTTTGGATTTGTAGTTAAATTCAAAGATTATGAGATTGTTGCATTAAAAGAAATTCCTGAAGGGCTCGAAGTATTATCTAAGAGTGATAGAATAGAAGTTATAAGAAATCAAAATCTAAGAGAATATGCAGAGGTTAGAGTTCTTGTATGGTAGGCAAAAAAGGGTTTATTAGAATTGCTGAATTACTTATTGCAGTTACATTAATTTCTATAATAATGATTGTAGCATATAAACAAAATATCCCTAAACAACAAACTCAAGACTTGTCTGAATTTGCTAGAGATATTCTTAAGGAAATTAGTTTAAAAGAAAATCTTAGGGTTGAAGTAGTGGACAATCAGCAAAATGTTAGTAGAATGACTCAAACATTGGCTTTCGTTAATGACAGTGTGCCAGATTATATTAGTTTTGAGTTAAGAGCTTGTTTAATTACTAGTGCTTGTGGACAATCAAATTATGTAGGAGATGTTTTTTCTGCTGAAAGAATAATAAGCGCTAGTAAAAAAGAATATGGGCCTGTAAAGTTGAGATTATTTTTGTGGGTGCCTTAAAAAGTTTAGAGTGAGTAGGCGGACTCAGAAGTCTTTTTGCAGAATATTTTTTATCTTGTAAAAATTTCGCAAAGTTTCTTTTCAACTTCTTTTATCTTATCTTCCTTAATTCTTCCAGCAGAATAATTTATTCTTGATTTGTGAATTGTAAAAACAAAAGATGGCCTGATAAAACTATCTCTCTGTAAACTTCCTGTTTGAAAATTTTCTTTTTCTAATTTAACTAAATCTGGATCTGGCCTAGATTGTCCTGTAATTTGGCAAAGAATAAAATTGTCTCCTTTCAAATCTGCAATAATAAGACTAGGTCTTTTCTTGGTTTTTGATAAATCAGTGTATGGGAATTCTAAAACGACAACATCTCCTTTTACAAATCTTTCCATGCTTCATCCTCTTCTGGCGTATCCCAATTTTGAGCCAAGGCTTCTTCCGACATAATATATCCTATCATTGCATCACTTAACTTTTCTTTTTTCATAGGTCTCAATTCAATCCTATCATCATAAGAAACAATATTAATTCTTTCTCCTTCCTTAAACCCTGATCTAGCTCTAGCTATTGAGGGGATACTTATCTGTCCCTTGCTTGTTATTCTTACCGTTCTTATGTCTTTGATTTCTTCTTGCATTTTAATTTCCTTATTAGTAAGGAATGTAAGGATAATTATATAAATGTTTTGATTAGTAAGAACATCGGGCTTAAGCGACCTGAAAGGCTCGAGGTGTAGAAATTTTTCCCTCGACAAAGTCAGAGCTGGAAAAATTGCGGAACGCTCGAGTGTTTTTGCGTAGCAAAAAACTCTACGAGATATTAATTTTAGACAAATTTTAAGGAAGGTAACGCGCGCTATTTTTTCATAGATTTAAACCAGTCAGATGATTTCTTTTCAAATAAGAAAACTAATGAGACTATCTGTAAAATCATTCCTGCTATTCCGAGAATTATTGAAAGTATGCTTACTGCTGTTGTTAAATAATTATAGATTGTAAATGGAACTCCGAGTATGAACAAAACTAAATATGTAATTCTAGCCCAATTTTTACCATGTCCTATTTTCCAGATAAAAAAAGCTAGGAATAAAAAAGAAAAATAAAGAGTAAAAATTAACCATCCTAAGCCTAATCCTGAAGCATTAGCTATTTCTAATGAATTTGAGAAATCACCCTTCTTTGCTTCTTTCTTCCTAAAAAAGAAAATTGAAGTTCTTATTTTGCTTCTTTTTCTAAAAGAAGATTCAGTTAAATTTTTATAGGTCTTTTTCATAGGAAAGATATGGCAAAGTGTGCAGTTTGTAAAAAACCTTTACCTTTTTTGAGAATACCTGAAAATAAAAGACAACTTTTAAGAGGTGGTTGGACTTGTGAAAATTGCGGGGCTGAATTAAACAGGAAAGGCAATTTGATTAAAAGTGGAAAAGACAAGAAGAAAGAGCAAGAAGAAAAATTATACAGAGAAGAATACATCAAGGAAAAGGCAAGATTACAAGCACAGAAAGAACACAAGAAAAATAAAATTATATAATTTATTTCTGAATGTTTATTAAGTATTGATTAGTGAATTCAATATGTCAGAAGAAATATTTAATGAACAAGAACTTGAAGCAATCTGTTTAAAGGCTGCTGTTGATTGCTTAGATTCTATGCTTACTCCAGAAATAATAGAATTAAGAGGAAACGACCCAGATTCAGAAGTATACTTTCATCAAACAACACATCACAAATACTTCTATATTCTCTTAATTGATTTTTTATCAAATTGTAGCAATCTTCTTACGGGAAAGAGTCATACTTGTTTAGAACTTATCAAAGAGGTAGGAGAGAATCCGACTTTTAATTTTAATAATTCTATTTCAGAACTTAATATGGCAGTAACAAAATTTTACAATTGGCTTAACGAAGAAGTTGTTGCCAATGTATGGCTTCCAACAATTGATAAAGAAGGAGATATAAAATTGAAACGCAAAGATTTTATTTATATTTGCTCAAACATCTCAAAACATAATTTTACTCGTTTGACTGATGTTTCTAAAAAAATAAAAGAAATCTTAGGGAAAAATGAAATTGATATTTCATTATATGATTCCTTGCTAATGCTAAATGATTTTTATGAAAGATTTCATGATGATATCTTAATCTATCATGGAAGTAATATAACTGAAATGTTAAATAATATTAGATGGGGAATCCAAAAATATTTGATGCCAGAATTCAACAGAGTATATAAAAAAGATTCCTCGGATAGGTTTGGTTATAACTATAAATATCCTGAAAAAATAAAAGACGATTTTGCAAAAAGTTGTTATTGTGATTTAATGAACTCTGTTAGAAGAGAGCCAAAAATAAAAAAGTTTGTGTCAAATAAGTGCTTGAAATTAAGATATTAATTCTCGGCAAAGCTGACTATTTGTCTGAAGGAATAAGAGCCTAAAAATAAATAGAAAAATTTGGGTGCAACGAAGTGAAACCTTTTACCCTTTGTTATGCGAAATTTTAATTTCGTTGGTTTTCTCGTCGGTCGGGTAAAGAAGTATTTCTTCTAAAAATCTTTGATTTTTAGCTATCTAATTTTTCGGTAGAAAAATTGCGCGCGCTTCTTAGGGTGGGAAATATGAATTAGAGATTTAAATTTTTAGCAGAAGAAAAAATTCGACTTAACATCGCGATTAAGAGAAGTTCCGAAGCCCCTCTGGAACGAGGATTTTTCAGGCAACCCAGAAAAATCCGAAGTGACGAGCTGGGCTGAGGAATTTGGGAAAATTTGGGAATTTGCTTGGCAAATTAGCGTAAGCGACCCAATTTTCCTCTTAATCGCTGTTATATCCTTTTCCCATACGAAGTGTGGGAAAATTGCGTCCGCAAAGTTGAGAAAAAGACTGTTTCATCAAGCACGAAGTGCCATAAAATTAAAGAATCAAAGGCAGGACTAAAAATAGTTGTCATTAGGAAGTAATAAAAATAGAAAGATTTATAAAGAAAAACCATCCATTTATTTGTATGAAAGATGGATTATCGATATTGGTCGGAACGGGTATAGGTGGTCAAAGAGAAATCTTTACTGCACTATCAGATGCTGGGTTTAATACACAAAGTGCTGGGAGTAGAATGTGGCCTAGAGATCATTATGTGCATTTCATGGACAGATATGTTAAAAGCGGTTCCGCAGGAAGTATTGATGGAAACGCTTTTGGTGAAGGAGGCAATATTCTAACTGGAACAGATTTTCTTTTAGTATCTGATATGGCTTATTTGCATGAACATATTTCTAATGGATTACCAAACAAACCAACTTATAAGCAAATAAAAGAAGCAATTTCATCTGAAGGGGTAAAATTTCATCAAGAAGCAAGAATTCATGTTGCTCCAACCGGATATTTTCATGGTGGTAAAGGACATAGTCATATTGATATGTTTTGTTTATTGCTTCCAGAACAGAAAATGCTATTGTTAGATACACATTACGGAAAAGGTGCTGGAAGTGCAAGAGAATATGATGAAATTGCTGAACAAGAAGGATTAAGGTTGGTTAGATATGATGGTTCAAGAGATGGTGTTTGGTATCCGTTAAATGCATTAGTTCTACCTGCAAATGGAGATAGGAGTACAGTTGTTATAGACGGCAGGTCGGCTTCATTAAAAAGATTGCTTGAAGAAGAGGGTTTGCGTACAATTGGGGTTGAAATGCCTCATCATTCTAATCCATCTGGAAAAATAAGATGTCAAACAAATACATATAATCCTAAGGACAACATTGTTTTGGATAACTTGCTAGAGAATAGTTAATTTTTAGTCCTGCCTCTTTAATTTTTAGGTCTTTTTCTCAATTGAATATAACATAAAGTTATCATAAGTTAATTTATGATAACTTACCCTAAAAAGAGATTATCACAAATTATTTATATATATCTCATTAAGATAAAACATGCAAAAATCAGAGATGTTAGTTCGCTTAAAACAAGAATTAGAAATTAGAAATTTTTCAAAAAAAACAGTAAAATCTTACTTAAATTCGGTTAATCAATTTCTAAATTACGCTAAAGAAAATGAATTGAATCAACAAAAAGTCAAAGATTATGTCCAATTAGAAATAAAAAATAAAAATCCTTCAACTATAAGCCATAACATCTTTGCAATACAATTTTTCTTTGATAAAATCTTAAATCAAAAAATATATGTTCCAAGACCAAAAAAGAACAAAACTATTCCAATAATTTTAACAAAGGAAGAAACAAAAAATTTAGTAAACGCTCCCATAAATATTAAACACAAATTAATATTAAAATTACTTTATGGTTGTGGTTTAAGAGTTAGTGAAATAATTAACATAAAAAAGGAAGATGTTAATTTAAATGAAAAATTAATCCATATAAAATTATCAAAA
Organism: Candidatus Woesearchaeota archaeon; assembly: GCA_964395155.1. Lineage (GTDB taxonomy): Archaea > Nanobdellota > Nanobdellia > Pacearchaeales > GW2011-AR1 > SICU01. Next base: position 8,629 of record CAYNAC010000005.1, on the reverse strand, counting down.
GGAAAAAAAGACAGATTTGTTAAAATCCCTGAAAGCATAATCAAAGAAATTGAAAATTATTATAAATTGTCTGAGGAAGAATGGTTATTTCCTTCCCAAAGAGGGGGAAAATTAACAACTGCAACAATTCAATCTATAGTTGAAAAAGCTGCAAAAAAAATAAACATCAAAAAAGAAGTTTATCCTCATTTATTAAGACATAGTTTTGCGACACATTTACTTGAGCAAGGAACTGATTTAAGAATTATTCAAAAAATTCTAGGACATTCGGACATAAAAACAACTCAGATATATACTCAAATATCACAGGCATTAATAAAAAATGTAAGGAGCCCGCTAGATAACTTATAAAATGAAAAAAAAGTTTGAATTTCTTGAACATACCGGAGATATAAAATTTAAGATTTATGGGAAAAAATTAGAAAATTTATTTGAAAATTGTGCTTTGGCAGTTTCTTCAATATTTTCAAGAAATGGAAAAATTAAATCTGAAGTTAAGAAGAAAATATCTGTTAGTGGAAAAGATAATGAATCAAAGTTATACAATTTTATAGATGAATTGATTTATTTGTTTGATGCTGATGGTTTTGTGGTTTCTAAAGCTAAAGTAAAGATTTTGTTTGACCAGATTGAAGCTACAATTTACGGAGATTATTCTAATAATTACAATGATTTGGACTCGATAAAATCTCCGACATATGCTGAAATGTATGTTAAAAATAAAGGAAATTTATGGGAAGCTCAAGTCGTTGTTGATGTCTAGATATTTAAACTAAAGAATGGAATATTAAATATGGTAAATGTTGTTAAAATTTCGGAAAATGTATATAAGATTGCTAAAGAAGGAAAAATGAATGTGGATGTTAAAATTTTTGCATCTGAACCTATAATTAATTTAATAAAAAAAGACAAAACACTTTTACAGGCAAGAAATATGGCTATGATGCCAGGAGTTGTTGGAGAAGTTATTGTTTTACCTGATGCTCACCAAGGATATGGAGCTTGTATCGGAGGAGTTTCGGCGTATGACTTAGAAAAAGGAGTTGTGTCTCCTGGACAAAACGGATACGATATAAATTGCGGTGTTAGACTTTTAGTTGGAGATGTTAGTTTAGATAGTTTGATGAAAAAAAGAAAAGAAATAATGAAAGATTTGTCAAAAAATGTGCCTTCTGGGGTTGGAGTTAAAAGTAAATTTTCTTTAAATAACAAAGAAGTTAACGAGGTTTTAGAAAGAGGGGTTGGATGGGCTCTTGAGAAAGGATTTGCGAATAAAGATGATGTTTTAAGAATTGAAGATAATGGGTGTATGCAAGGAGCTGATTTTTCTAAAGTTTCTGCGAAAGCGAGAGGTAGAGGCATGCATCAATTAGGAAGCCTTGGTGCCGGAAATCATTTTCTTGAAATGCAATATGTTGAAGAAATATATGATAAAAAAACAGCGAAAGCATTTGGAATTTCTAATGTTGGACAGGTTGCTTTTTTGATTCATTCTGGAAGTAGAGGGCTTGGACATCAAGTAGCTTCAGATTACATAAAAAAAATGGAGGAAGAATATGGATTTAAGCATTTGCCAGATAGAGAGTTAGCTTGTGCACCAATTAATTCGCCTCTTGGTAAAGGCTATTTATCTGCGATGAGAGCGGCCGCTAATTTTGGATTTGTAAATAGACAACTTTTAACATATTCAGTTAGAGAAACTATGAAAAAATATTTTCCTAAAAATAAATTTAATTTGGTGTATGATATTGCACATAATATAATAAAAATGGAAAAACATAAAATAAATGGAAAAGAAAAATTGGTTTGTGTACATAGAAAGGGAGCTACTCGTTCTTTTGGACCCGGTAGAGATGAATTGCCTAAATTATTTAAAAAAACTGGTTGTCCTGTTTTGATTCCTGGGAGTATGGGTACATATTCTTATTTACTTTCTGGAACTAAAAAAGCTGAAGAGTTGAGTCTTGGCTCAACTGCTCATGGAGCTGGAAGATTAATGTCTAGAAGCGAGGCATCAAAGAAAATAACTGCCCATAGTTTAGGTAAACAAATGTCTGATAAAAATATCATTTTAGAATCTAGTAGTTTGAAAAATGCAGTTGATGAAGCACCAGAAGCATACAAAGATGTAAATGAAGTCGTGAGAGTAAGTAATGAACTTGGGATTGGTAAAATTGTTGCAAGGCTTAAGCCTATTGGAGTAGTTAAAGGATAGATTAATTATAGTAATCAGAATTTGCATTTTTGTGCAAGACTTTTACTTTGATAATATTTATAAACATGCGACGGCAGGATGGTCTATGAAGTGGTCGGTGAAATTTTTATTTTTTGCTTTGATTTTTTTATGTTTTAGTCATGCTTCTGTTATTGCACAAAGTTATAGTTGCCCTGATGACCAAACAATAATGAAACTTACAGACAGATCAAATGCACACGCTTCTAGTTGGACAGGAAGTAACTATGCTACTGAAATTTGTTATAATGAAGTTTTTGGTTTGAATTATGGAGGACCTAGATCTGGAACAAGTTCAGTTCATGATTGTGTTGGAGGGAATGGAATCGTTAACTTGAGCGGAACTATAAATGCTCATGGTCAAATACTTGAAGGAACAGCTAGTGGATATAGTTATGGAGTTTGTTTTGGAGATTTAGTTTGTAATAGTGTAGACGGAGGAGTTAGCTGCGGTCCGAATCAAGCAGAAGTTGTTTCTTTGTCGAGTGGAACTAATGCTCATTTAGGAGTAGCTGGAAGTTATGCAAACAGCGCAAATGGAAATAAAAAAATATGTTGTTCCTCTGCTTCAAGTCAACCTGCTATAGTTGGTGCTAAATGGAGATATATTAATGGACAAGAAATATCTTCCAATGCTCTTATTTGCCCTAATATCTATCTTGCTGCTCATGTTAAAACATTTGGAATGAGTAACGGGGCAGAGATAAAAATGATAATTTATGAAGATGATACTGTCGATGATGATGTCATTGCTCCCGAATTTGGAGTTAGTGTTATGAATAATGAAGCTATCTTTATTTTGAACCTTACTGACTCTGGAATTAGATCTTATTTGAATTCGTTCTTCTCTGAACCTTTGGAAGGAAGCGAGTTGGAACTTTATTTTGAAGCTAGAAGTTCTTTAGTTTCTGGAGTTGAAAAATCTCAAATAATTAGATACACAGATAATGAAACAACTTGTAATTATCCTAAGCCTATTGCTTCAATTACAGCTCCGAAACATCAAGGAGTTTATTTTGCTAATACAGAAGTTAACTTTTCATCTGGATGCAGTAGTTTAATGGGACCCGTTAGAAATGAATGGACAATTACTCAAGGAAGTAATTCTTTTACTGATAATCGTGCTGAATTTTTACATACTTTTAACAATAATGGTCAAGCAAATGTTAAACTGAAATGTACCGATCTATCTGGAAAAGTGGATCTTAAAGAGGTTCAGATTTTAGTTGTTGAGGCAAATCGTCAAGTTTTAGCTTATATCGAAAAACCTGCGCTTAATGAGTTTGTTACTAATCCTATTCCCTTGTCTGGACCATACTTTCCTGAAAGCGTAAGATTTGCTGCGGCAGATAGTTATGTTGTGAATGTCACTTCTCCTTGTAATGTCGTTTGTCTTGGAGGAACTTGTCCTATTCAAACACAGAATTCATTAGGCAGCTGTGGGGCTCAAGGAGGTCCAATTACAATAACCAATGCTCCAACGTCTCCTTCGAATGCAAATTATAGTAATCTGACGTTTGATTGGACGTTCAAAGATAATGATTGGATAAACCATTGGAATTCATTTGAGGGTGCAGGAGTTTATACAGGAGTTGTATTATATGATGATATGTCAAATACTATAAATGATAAATATATGAGTGTTATGGTTACCCATACTAACACTGGGTCAAATGCATTATTTGAAAGAGAGTTTACTCTTGGAAGGTGTCTTAATAATAGAAATACTTATTACGAACCTTCTGTTGGTCCATTGTCTACCCTTGAAAAGAATGGAGCTTGTAGAGGAGGAGATGGAGAGATAGGAACTCTTGATGATTGTTGTCCTAGCGCGCACAGATGTTTAACTCAAACTGGAGGAGCCAGTTACACTGCTTCGTGTCAAATACCTTCTGGAAATATTGTTTTGAAATGTGAAGATTTTACTGATTCAAGTTCATGTAATGGGAACAATGATACTTCCATACCTTTAGCATCTTATGGCGGAAGACCTCCTGTATGCACTAACTTAAAATGTTTCTGGGATAATTCGACAGATTCATGCGGATTAAAAATTACTACTTACAATCAAACTTCTCAAGGTTGCGATAATGGTAGAATAATAAATAACTGCGAGTATACTACTAGTTCTAGTGAATGTATAAATGGTAGAAAAACTATAAGTTATAATCCTGTTGCTGGGAGTTCTCCTAGTTGTAGAAGAGACCCTGTTATTGCTCCTTGTGGCTCACTTAGTTTTGAACTAGATTTCTTTGGAATTAGGGAATTTATAATATCTTTACTCTTAATAGCGTCAATTTACTTGTTAATCAATTTTTACAAGGTAAATAAATAATGAATATAAAATATTTTAATAAGTTTTTGAAAAATAGATTTTTCTTTTTAGTTTTTGGTTTGCTCATTTTATTATTTTCTAGTTTTATAAGTATTGCAAATGTGAATTATATTTCTAATCAAATAGATTCAAACTATTCTGCGGGTGAATTCATAAGGGGAAGATTTTACCTTAACTTAATTAATCATCCCGGAAGTTCTTTGATTACAAGTAATTTTTTAGGAGAAATTAGCTTGATTGAACTAATTAAAAAAAATGAAGGACTCATAGAGGGAGTAAATTATAATTGTAGCACTGAAGGGTGTGTAGGAAACTACGAGTCTTTGGAAAATATTAATATGTTACAACTAGCTCAAGGGCAAGAAAATTTTGTAGGGTTTAAATTCGAAGGACCTGGAGTGACAATAGAAGATTCAAAAATTGTGATAAACTCTAATTCTCCTAATAGTTGTTCTCCTAATCTTTATGTAGATTTATTTGCAGATAATGATTCGATAATAACTAGTAGTAAGGGAAATGGAGAAAGTTGCGGAATAAAATACGTTGGGTGCTATAACCAGCTGAACACTATTGAAACTACCATGGTAACTGGAAAAGAATATTGTGAGAAAATAAGTATTCCTCCTGCACCTTCGTTTTTAATTGGTGGGAGAATAAGACAAGGAAATTCTAACTCTAATTTGACTATGAAACTCTACTCCTCTGAAAATCACAACTTATTAGGAAGCTGTAAATTACCTCAAAATACACAAGCACTGGATGAAATTAAATGTGAAGTTAATTATCCTTCATCAGAAAGTAAAGAATATTTTGTTTGCATATCTACCAACTTAAATAACGGATATAAAATTGGCGCTGAAACAACTGCGCCTAATTGTGGAACTGCAATAGGTTTTAACTCTCTAACTAGCGATGTGGATTTGTTTGCTGAAACTACTTATTATTCTGCTAATCCATCTATAATAATAAATCAGAGTACATATTCTAAATATACTGGAGGAAATTTAAAAAATGAAATTGAAAATTATCTTGAAAACAATTATAACTCTGATTGTCAAACCAATAGCTGTTATTTACCTATAAGATTATTAGGAGTTGACCAATCGGTTACTTTCGATGAATCAAATATAAATTATCAAAGTGTTGGATTTATTTACAATTCTGTTCAAGCTCATAAATTGAGTTATCAATCTTCTAAAATAACCGCTAGGAATATTAGTCTAGAAATATCCAAAGCAAATTTTGTGATACCTATCGGAAGTACTGAAAATAAATTTAAATTATATTTTGATGGAAGTCAAATTTTTGAAAAACCTATTTCTATTAAGAAAAGCTTTTTATTTGATGTAAATCCAAGGATAGTTCACTTTGGACAAAATAATAAATTTACTGCATTTTCAAATGATGCGAATATTACTAAGACTATTTGGAATTTTGGAGATGGAAGTCCAATTCAGAACATAGAGGGAAATAGTGCATTTTATACATACACAAAAAACTCTTCTTACTTTGATATAAATGTAACTGCAATAAGCAATCAAACTCAGGCAACAAGGCAATTTAGAATATTAGTTGGAAGTCCAAAAGAAGTTGCTAATTTAACTATTGCAGAATATAGGAATAGAATGGCCAACATAACTAAAAAAATAGATAGTTATCCGTTTTGGACAATTCAAAAAATAAGGGACAACCTGAGACTTAATAATTTGACATCTGAACTAAATTTAATTGAAATATACTATAATAATGCATCTAGTGAAGCTCAATATCAAAAAGTTATGTTAGATTTGATAGGATTAAACTTTCCAAAAGATATTTCTACAACATCTTCGGTAGATAATATTCCTTTGAGTGCCGGATATGGAAGCATCAATGTAAATTATATTGAGAAAATAGAGAATAAAGATATATTAGATAATGATTTGTTGAGAGATAAAATAGTTAATTGGATGGATTCAAATTTTGATGCAGATATATCTTTTAAAAAAGTTGAAAAAATTGGAGATTTGAATAATGAAGATATTTTTACAATTTTTACAATTAGAACTAATCCTAAATTAAAAATAAATGATAAAGTATATTTAATTATTGGACAAAATGTTAAAAATTCTGGAGCATATAAGTCAGATTATGGTTCTCTAACTGCTAACTCTGATGTAGATTATATTGTTTTAGATACTTCTACTAATCAAAATTTTGAATTCCTTATTGAAGGATATATTGACCCTGAAAATTTAGGAGCATATATTTCTCCATCTATGGAGGTTTTAGGTAGTATTGATTCTCCTAGTGGAGAATGTAACTTAAACAATATTTGCGAATCTGGAGAAGATACGAAAACCTGTCCTGAAGATTGCTCTAGAAAATGGTTTAAGTTTACTTTGATAGGATGGATAATATTATTTATTATTTCATTAATAGTTTACATAATTTTACAAGAGTGGTATAAACGAAATTATCAGAAGAGTTTGTTTGAAGATAATAATGAATTGTATAACTTAGTGAATTTTATATATAATGCGAGAAAGTCCGGACTTAATGATTTTGAGATAAAATCTAAATTGAAGGAACAGAAATGGTCCGGAGAGCAAATTAGATTTGCACTTAGAAGAATAGATGGAAGGAGGGTAGGTATGCTTGAAATACCTCTGTTTACTAAAAAAGAACATAAAGAAGCAGTTAAACAAATAGCAAATAGACAACCTCAAGGGAAGATAGACGTAAGATTTATTAAAAGGTCTTATTAAGTATTGACATGATGAAATTATTAACTAAGTTTTTTGGGATGTTTAGGAAAAGAAGTAATTTAAAAATAGGATTTTATGGTCCTCCTAATGCTGGAAAAACTTCGCTGGCAAATCTGTTGTGTATGGATTGGACTGGAGAGGAAATAGGCTCTGTTAGCGAAGTGCCTCATGAGACGAGACATGTACAATTTAAAGAAAAAGTTGAAATAGAACATAAAGGGAAAAAAATGGTTCTTAAAATAGTAGATACTCCGGGGATTGCTACAAAAATAGATTACGAAGATTTTTTGGGATTTGGAATTGCTAAACAAGATGCTAAAAAAAGAGCAAAAGAAGCAACTCAAGGAATAATTGAAGCAATAAAATGGTTAGATGATGTTGATGCGGTTGTTATTGTTCTTGACTCTGCTGAAAATCCTTACTCACAAGTTAACCTAACTATTATTGGAAACCTGCTTGCTAGAAAAATACCTGTTTTGGTTGTTGCTAATAAAATAGATTTAAGAAAAGCAAACGTAAAGAAAATTGAAGCTGCTTTCCCAGAATATCCTGTTGTTGGAATTTCTGCCAAGAAAGCAATGAATATGTCTGAATTTTATGACGCACTCTTTAAACTTACAAAAAAAGTTTAGAGCAAATTTAAATAAAACAAAGAATAAAAGAGATAATGAAAAAAAATACAAAGTTCAAAGGTTTAAGTATTCATATAATGCCTTATTCTGAAATTCGCGAACTAACAATTACTGAAAGAGTAAAAAAAATACTTAATTTAATTTTGGGAAATAGGGTAGTGATACTTCAAGGAAGACTTAGACCTGAAGAGGAAATAAGGTTGATTGAAGATACTATGGCGATGGTAGATCACATTAAAACATTTAAGGGAATAGAATTGGCAGTAGTTGATGCGCATAAAAATGATGTAGGTTTTTTTCTGAAAATGCGTAGAGGAATTGCCAGAAGCTTAACTGGAGAATCAAACTCTTTAACGGTGATAGGCCCAGCTTCAATAGTGAAGGAGATTAAAAAAGACCCTAGTAAAATCGAAGTGTTTTTTAGTTAATAATATTAATTGAAATAAATTTAATTTATCAATAAAATTATTAATCTTAAAAAGCTATATATTTATTAATATTAAAATCTCGACATTTTTATGCCAAACCAATGTATTCATTGTTCTGAAATATACCCTGATGGGGCTAAACAAACTATTGAAGGTTGCTCAAAATGCGGAAGTAGATTTTTCTTTTATTTAACTGAAGAAAAATTGCAAAAAATTAGAGGGAAAAAAGAAGAATTACCATTACTTGATTTAAC
>CAYNAC010000004.1:0-15542 GCA_964395155.1 Candidatus Woesearchaeota archaeon | reverse complement strand
ATGACTCTGTTGTTTCAGAAGAAAGTTATAAATATATTTTAGATAATATTTTATCAAAAATAAAAATAAAATTTGAAATTCCAGAATCTAATCATGTTGTTTTGCTTGGGAAATATGCAGATAGAGTAAATGATAAGATATTTGATTTTATAAAAGATTGTTGAATTCAATTATTATAATTTACATCTATAAAATTCATTTAATTTTTGAATGTTTGATTAATAGGTTTTTAGTTAGAATTATGATTATTACTCCTACTAATAATATAAGTGTGGGAAATAATCCTTGATTGTATGCGCTGATTTCACTGGCTCTTTCTGTTTTTAATAGCAAAGATGGAATGAATGAATCAATTATTAATCCACTTCCTATTCCGGCGAGAGCTACAATAAATTTTGTTTCCTTTAAAAATATTAAAAAAATTACTGAAGACATTAGAAGTAATATGCCGTAGTGAAAATGATGGAATGATAGTCCTGAAATAGATCTAAAAATTTCTGTTCTTTGAGTAAAAAATAGATAGACCATTAATCTCGATATTAGAATTGATAATACTAAAGGAATAATAAATAATTCTGTTTTTATTTTTTCTTTTTTACTGAATTTCATTTTATTGATAAATTTCAATTCTGTTTTTGCCTAGTTTTTTTGCTTTGTAAACTGCTTTATCTGCTCTAATTTGCATTTTTTTTATAGAATCTCCTTTTCTATATTCGGTCAGCCCTCCAGACATAGTTATACTATATTTGCTCATCTCTTTATCTATTTCTACATTTTTTCTTAATCTTTCACAGACTAATTTTGCCCTCTTTATTTGAGTGTTTGGAAGTAAAATTATAAATTCTTCTCCTCCAAATCTTGAAACTATGTCATATTTTCTCGTATTTTGTTTTAGCACCTCTCCAAGTCTTTGTAACATTTTATCTCCGATTAAATGTCCGTAAGTATCATTAAGTTTTTTAAAATTGTCTAAATCTATTATTAGAATGCTTAATTGCCCTCCTCTTTTTGCTTTGTCTAATTCCATTTCTGAAATAGTTTTGAAAAATTTGTTATTATACACTCCAGTTTTTTCATCTATCGTTGCTATTTCGTATAGATAATCGATATTTTTTTCGATTTCTTTTATTAATTTTGAGATGTTCTTTTTAGCTTGAGGGTTTAGAACACTAAGCTTTTTTTGAAAATCCATGTAATGATTAGTCTTTTTTATTATTTAAGTCTTGATATTTAATCCAATCGCTAATTTTTATGTTATCTGAAGTATAAGTTGTTTCATCCCATATTTTTCCAAATTCTTTGCTTAAGTTATATGCTCCTGTTCTACATAAATTAAAATAATGCTCATTTGGTTTTTTGTGATTGTAGTCTATTCCAATAAAATAATCTATTGCAATTAGTGCTTTCCCGCATTTCTTTTTTGTCTTGAAGTCGTAAATGTTTACTTCTTCGATATTATATTCACTTTCTCTTTTTTTTAATTTTTTTAATTCTTTTTCATTTACTTTGAATAAAACTCCGTTGAAGAATTTATTTTTGTTTTTAACTAAATTTAAGACATCTGTTTTTCCATTTTTTCTTATTTCTAAATCAAATATTCTTTTATATCCTTTGACAATTATTGGAATAAATTTTTTATCAGAAATTGTTTCTTTCAAAGATTGGTGATTTATTAAACTTCCATAACCCACAAAGTTGTTAAGCATGTATTGATCTGTTTTTTAAATTAATAAATTTTACTTTCCCCATGACCATTTAGGTTTTTCACCTTTTTTGTAACCTATGTAGATTAAAATTATTATTGAGATTATTAATCCAATAAAATATTTTACAATTTTTCCTTTAATGAGAAAATTTGTTGCAAGATAAATTAAAAATATAATAAAAATTAATGTTATTGTCCACCCATGCCATGTTATTGGAACCCATCCCCAACCATAAATTTTTCTTTTAAACCAATAATTTGTTTTAATTTGTTTCATTTAATGGTTTTATGGTAATGGCCCCAAGGTGAATTGAACACCTGACTCCTCGGTGTAAACGAGGCGTTTTACCACTAGACTATGGGGCCTTTGTTCTAAATGAGATTAAAATAAAGCTTTATAAAACCTTTCTGTTCTTTAGGAAATAAGCGCGGGTAGTATAGTGGTTAGTATACGTCGTTGCCACTTTCCGTAATGAGAGCAAAGACGATGTGGCCCGGGTTCAATTCCCGGCCCGCGCATATTTTTAGAAAAGGTCTGAACAACTTCTGAAATAACCGCATCTTTTACAGATTAATTTACATTTCAATTCTTCAAGAGTTTTACCACATGCTTCGCAAACATAATTTGGATCTATTTCTGTTTGTTTTTTTGCCTGGTTCATTTTAATTACTAATATCGTCCAATTTTTTAAAATGATCTTTATCGATTGGTTGTAGAACATTTTCAAATAATTTAGCTACTCTTTCTACATCTTCTTTTGTTTTGCCTTCAATTTCTACAAAATCGACTTCTGCAGGTTCAAGTATTTTCATTATTCCTAATTCTGTACCATTAATATTCCAATATTCTCTTAGAGTTCTATTTTTTAGAATCATTTTTAGTCCAAGATTTTTTAGTATTAATTCCATCTTTTCATGATCTCCGACTGGAACATTTATTTCTACTCTTTCCCAAACATTACTATCTGTTTCTTTCTTTCCTTTGAATGTTAGTTCGCAAAATCCTTTCTTTGTTCTTATTCTTAAAAAGTTTTCAGCTGTTTTCATGGTTTCTCCAGGTTTTCCATAATAGCAATCTATTATTTCATAAGTTTCCTTAGGTTTTGCATTTATCTCTTTGAGTTTTTCCCTTACAGTTTTTTCATCTGAATATTTTAATTTAATCTCTATTTCTTTCATATAAAATCAGATATTTTATGTTTTAGTTCAAGGTAAATTATCCAGAGTATGAAGAGTACGCCGTCGAGAGTTGCTAGAAACATTAAACCTAAATTTTCTGGAAATAAGTTAAATGGAAAACCAGTTCCTATTTTTAATAATGATAAGGGATAAAGAGGCATTATGTAACCTGCGATAGTTGCGTCTAGAATTAAATGTATTAGACTTCCAAATGCACAAATTAAGAGTATTGTGGTCAAAGATAAATTGTTTTTGCCAATTTTTCTCTTAAAAGTTAGATTTGAAATAAATGCAAGTGCTAGAAATATTACCGGTATGAACAAAGTGTGTAAAAATGTTCTATGTACTTGTTCAAAAGCGTATCCAAAATTTGATATGACCCAATAAATTGGAATATCAAAATCTGGAATAACTCCTGCTAAACCCCCTATCAGCACATATTGCATATGAAATTCTTTTTTTGTTCTTTTTTGATAAATATATCTAAATATTGAAAGTAAAATTATTGGAACTAGGACGTGTGTAACTGCTTGAGGCATTTTAATATTAAACGTTGGATATTTTGATTTATAATTGTTACTTATTATATTTAAGATAATAATTAAGTTTAAATTTGAATAGTTTTATTATTTATATGAGGTCTTTTTCATCTAATGATAAATTGCAAGAGCTTTCTTGTTTTAATTTTCCACGTAAAGTTGGCTACTCTGAGTTTGTAAGAATTTTTGATTTTATCGATGGGAATGTTTATCCTTGTAGAGTTAATTACGAAGTTACCTTTATTGGAGATATAGGTTTAATTGATTATGATCATAAAGAAGTTATTGTGCCCCATAAGAGATTGAAAGGACTTAACGGATGGATATTGCCTCAAAATGATTCTAATAGAAGAACTTATTTTGGAACTAAAATGGATCTTGATGTTGAAGGATCTGACGTGAAGACCCTAATATCATCAATTCATTTTGATTGTGGTGGTTACGAAACTATGGATGAGTTAGAAGATTCAGGCTTTTTTGATGTGGATTCAATTAAGAGAATAAGGACTGGCTTAGAAGTATATTTTAATGAGTTTGGTTAGCTTTTGATTATAAGTAAATCTTAAATAGGATTATCTCTAAATAATAATATGCAAGAAAAAAAATCTCATGGTTTAAATGAGGCTATGTCTTCTTCTGGAAGTTATGTTCCTCCTGAAAAAATTCCAGGAGCTGTTAACTCTTTGATGGATGAAAATTCTGAAAAGAACGAGAAGTTAAAAAATCAACTTGAAGATTTTAAGAAAAAATTAGTGAAGAAGTTTCCATTTACCACTTTTTTAAGTGTTCTTCCTTCCCAAGCTTTTAAAATATTTGAGGAAGACGAAGGATTACTTGCAGAAGAAGTTGCTAAGAAACCTATTCATTTATTTATGCTTATTCCCGAAGATAAGTTTAAAGATATTCCTAAAAAAATTAAGCCAGATGTGTTGAATTTAGTTAAAGAAAGTAAACAGGATTTGTGGATACATATAAAGACAGAGGTTGACTTGTGGAATTATGGGCTAGATAGTAAGTTTGATTTTATCGATGCTATTTCTTCAAGTTTTCCTTTGCATGATAAAGGTTTACTTGGCTCAATGAGACTGGCTAATATTCACAAAACTTTGGTCTTACGTAAGTTTGAGAAATATGTTGCTTCTTATGTTGTCGGAGGAAGTTTAGTTCGCGGAACTGCCGACAAAACTAGTGATGTTGATACTTTTGTTATAATTGATGATACTGATGTTAAAAGAATGCCTAGGTTACAATTACTTGAAAAATTAAGAGGAATGATTCATGATTATATTCGAGAAGCTACAATTTTATCTGGAACAAAAAATGTTTTGAATGTTCAGGTTTATTTGCTAACTGATTTTTGGGATAATGTAAAAGACGCAAATCCTGTTATGTTCACTTTCATTAGAGATGGTGTTCCGATGTATGACCGTGGAACGTTCTTACCTTGGAAATTACTTTTGCAAATGGGTAAGGTTAAACCATCTCCTGAGGCAGTTGATAAATTCATGAAATATGGGGAGCAGAATGATGCTTTAGTTACTAGAAGATTGATTGATGCAATGGTTGATATTTATTGGGGCGTAGTTACTCCAACTCAAGCTCTAATGATGCTTATAGGTCATGCACCTCCTGCTCCAAAACATATGGTTGCAGATGTTAAAAAGATTTTAGTGGACAAAGAAAAAGTTATGTCTGAAAATGAGTTGAAATTTTTAGAAAAAGTTATAAAATTATATAAAGATTATGAGCACGGAACTCTTAAATCAATTCCTGGAAAAGAAGTCGATGAGTTACTTGCTGGTTCTAAGAAATATGATATTAAAATGAAAGAGATGCGTAAGAAGCTAGAGGCAAAATTAATTGTCTATGATGCTGAAAAATCTTACGACGAAGTTTTTTCATTACTTAAAAAAATATTTGGTGATAAGAGCGTTGGATCTTTGATTAAAGAAGTTAATTTGGAATTAGTTTCTAAAGGTAAATTACAACCTCGTTTCTTTAAATCTTTGAAAGATATAGTCTCAATGAAATCTAAAGTAAAATCTGGAAAAGTAACTCAGCTTGAAATGAATTCTTTGAGAAGAGACGCAATTGAGTTGGTAAAAGAATTACTAGACTACACTCAAAGAGCAGATTTACTTTTAGAAGAGAAAGAAGTTATAGATATTAAGTTTGGAGATAAGAAAGGGGAGTTAGTTTTGACTAAGGAAGGTAACTTCTTTATAGAATCTGGCAGGGTGATGGAAATAGTTGGAACCTCTTTCAAACCGAGTGATAGCATTTCTCTTGAAAAGGCTTTGGCTAATAATAAGAAAGAAAAATCTGAAGTTAAGTTAAGCTCTTCAGTTCTTGAAGTTTTACGTAAAGAATTAGGCGAGTTTGAGATAGAGTTTTAGAAATAGTTATGTTTAAAAATGAAACACTTTGGTTGTTTTTATGGAAATAGTCAAAGGTTTATCAAAGCATTTAGTTAATACTACTGCAATCCAAACTGTTGTTTCTCCTTTATTGGCTTATGTGGAGACTTCAATTGCAGGAATGTCTAATGAAACTTCTTTAAATGCTAGACTATTAGGGGCGGGTTTGGGTTATGCAGGACTTGGGTTTATTTATGCTAAAGGGCTTCACTTGTCTAGAAAAATTTTTGAGATTAAAGAAGATTCTCTTGAAAGATTGAAGCAAGTTCATGATACTTTATTTTCTCTTGCTTATTGCTCTGCACTTCAGCCAGCTCTTTATCTTGTTGCAGGTTCTAGAGATTTTGGAGAAATTGCAACTAGCACCATGGGAGCTCTTGGAATTTCATTAATTATTGGCGGACCAGTAGGCTATTCAATCGATTTATTTGGAGAATTTTCAGGAGTTAGAAGAAATGAAAGAGTTTCAAATTCTTTAGAAGCTCTTGCAAAAACTTTTGATGGAAAAAATAGTTCTGAAAATGGTAAAAATTATTTTTCTGAAGGAATAAGAAAAGTTAAAAATAAAATTGGTAATTTTAGCAGTGGAATGAAAAAAGGTCTTCTTTCATTAGTTGTTGCAAGTTCAATAGGTTTAACTGCTGGAATTTATGCAATGAACTCTGATAAAAACTTAGTTATTGAAACCAAGCCATCTTCAAGAGATGCTGAAGAATCAAAATAAATCTATATAAAACATTTAAAAACCCTATTTTCTACACTCAAATCATGAAAGGTATAGTTGTTCAATTTAGACGAAGTAGACACAGAATACATGAAAGGCATTACTTGCTAGACTTAGGTTTTTCATCTCGTGATGAGGCAAAAAAAGTTGTTGGGAAACATGTTGCTTGGAAAAGCACTGCTGGTAAAGTTATAAATGGAAAAATAAGTGACGCTCATGGAAATAAAGGGCTTGTCAGAGCAATATTTGAAACAGGATTACCTGGTCAAGCTGTAACAACAGATGTAGAGGTTAAGTAAAAATATGAAAATCAATAATTATTTTCAATTGTTAAATTTCTCTGAAGGGGGAAGAAATTAAACATGGCAGTTCGTAAAGCATTATCATATTCGAAGAAGCACAATAAACCTTACACGAGAGTTTCTAAAGTAAAATCTAAGTCTTATATCAAAGTAGTTCCTCCTAATAAAGTTGTTAAGTATAACATTGGAAATCAGAAGGCTTATGTTGAAGGAAAATTCCCATTTGTTTTGAGATTGTTATCTGAAGAGCAATTAGTTATAAAGGACCTGGCAATTGAAGCTGGAAGGATGATTTTAACTAAGAATTTAGAGAATAAATTAGCTGGTAAATTTTATTTGTGGGTTAAAATACATCCACATCACATACTCCGAAATAACAAGGCGGCTGCTGGAGCTGGAGCGGACAGACTTTCTACAGGTATGAAGCAGTCATTTGGTATTATCGAAGGTAGAGCTGCCAGAGTTTTGGGAGGACAAGAATTATTTATGGTTGCTTGCGATTCTGAATCTTCTGTTAGAGTTGTTAGATCTATATTGGGCATGGCAAAAGCGAAATTACCTTGTAAAACTAGTATAAGTTTTGAAAAAGTTGAAAATGTACCTGTTGTTTCTTTAAATTAGTTATTTAGAAAGAGTTTTATACCTTAGTTTTAAGTTATAATTATGTCTGATTTTTTGATACATAAAGAAAAATTTTTGAGATTTTTAGATAAT
The DNA here is from genome assembly GCA_964395155.1 of Candidatus Woesearchaeota archaeon. Taxonomy (GTDB): domain Archaea; phylum Nanobdellota; class Nanobdellia; order Pacearchaeales; family GW2011-AR1; genus SICU01. Next base: position 7,962 of record CAYNAC010000004.1, on the reverse strand, counting down.
ATTAGCGAGGAAGATAAACATGTAGGAATAGTTTCTCATGCTAATTGCGTCGACGGACTTGCTTCTGCGGTTTTTATGGCAGAAATACTAAAAAAAGAAAAACCATTTATAAAAATTGATATATCTTTTATAACTTATACTTCTGGAATTTTAGATAATCTCTCTGAAAAATTTGAAAATTTAGGAATAAAAAAAGTTTTTGTTTTGGATGTAAATGCTGATGCTAGTTTATATGAGGAGTTTGAAAAATTTAGAGATGAATTCGAGGTATGTTTTATAGATCATCATCCAATAAATCCTAATTTTAAAATTAAAGAGGGGGATATAAAAACACCTTCATATGATTGTACAGCACTTACTTTGTTTAGATTTGGAGAAGATATAATTGATTATAATGAATGGAGTTGGCTAGCTTGCGTAGCTTCAATTTCTGAATTTTCATATAAAAATGAAGATAATTTGAATTTTATACAAAGCTATTATCCTGATTTCAATTTGAATAATGTTGAATTTTGTGAAATATTCAAAATGGTTACTAAAATTAATTCGCTAGTTACTTATTATTCAAAAAACTCTTTGGAAGCTTATGAAGTTTTAATTAACAGAGATTTTGAAAAAATGGACAAAATAAGTAGGGGGATATCTCTTGAATTAGATAGATGTTTAAATGATTTTGAGAAGAATTCAGAGAACTATTTTGATGGACATTTACTATTTTATTTTTTCAAGTCCAAGTTTTCTTTGAGTTCGACTCTTTCAACTATAATGTCGGTTAGACACAAAGGTTCCACCATAATAATAATTTCTGAAATTGAGAAAACTAATATGTTAAAAGTTTCTGCTAGGAATAATGGAGAAAATCTCACTTATCCTATGAATGAGATGCTTAGAGCTGGAATTAATGGTCTAAATAATGCTCTTGCTGGAGGACATAATCCTGCTTCAGGAGGAAGTTTTTTGGCTAAAGACATAGGTAAGTTTAAAGAGCAGATACTGAATTTTGTTAAATATAAAGTAAATTAAATGTCTTGTAAATAAATTCAAATTTTGATTAAAGTTTTTACTTGTTTGATTAAAGGTTATATTTTAAGATGAAATGCTTCAAGCTTAAACTTTGTTTGCGTGCAAGGCCAAAATTACAAGTCTTGCACATAATGCAAATTCTGATTAAAAATTATATTTTAAGATGAAATGTTTTAAGCTTAAACTTTGTCTGTGTGCAAAGCCTAAATTAAAGTAATATTTATTAAGCGAGGGTATCTGGTTTATCAATGAGTGATGGTAGAGGTTATGTTAGGTGGTTTTCTGAACTAAGTAATAAAGATATTTCAGTTGCTGGTGGTAAGGGAGCATCTTTGGCTGAAATGTACAATAATAAGTTTCCAGTTCCTCCAGGTTTTGTTGTAACGGCTAAGGCTTATGATTATTTTATTGAGAAATCTGGACTAAGAAATCAGATATTTACAATGCTTAATGAAATAGATGTAGACAACACTTCGCAATTAGAAAGTGTTTCTAAAAAAATTAGGCACTTAATAGAAGATTCTTCTATGCCTGGCGATTTGCGAGGAGATATTGCTGAAGCTTATGAAGTTTTAGATGTTGAAAGGTCAAATATTAGTAGTAAGGGAATTTCTCAAGGTGCATTAGCAATTTTGAAAAACTCTCATGAGCCTCCATTTGTTGCTGTTCGTTCAAGTGCTACCATGGAGGACTTGGCAGATGCCAGTTTTGCAGGACAGCAGGAATCTTTCTTAAATATTAAGGGCGTAGACTCTTTAGTTCAATCCGTTAAAAGATGTTTTGCATCTTTATTTACTGCTCGTGCTATTTATTACAGAAAGAAAAAAGGTTTTGCATCGGAAAAAGGGTATTTAGCAGTGGTTGTTCAAAGAATGATTGATTCTCAAAAATCTGGAGTTATATTTTCTAAAAATCCTCTTAAGAATGATGGGAATATTATTATTGAAGCTGTTTTTGGACTTGGAGAAGGAATAGTTTCTGGAATGATTTCTCCAGATCATTATGTTTTAAACTCTAAATTAGATTTAGTAGATAGAAAGATTGCGGATAAAAAAATTGCATTAACTAGGAGTTCTTCGGGAAAAACTGAAGAAGTTAAATTGAGTAGTGAAATAAGTAATAGAGAAGTTTTGAACGGACATGAGCTTAAAATATTGGGTCAACATGCAATGCGTTTGGAAGAGCATTATGGTAAACCTCAAGATATAGAGTTTGCAATAGATAAAGATGGAATTTTTGTAGTACAGTCAAGACCTATTACTACAAAAGTTTTGGAAAATGTTCAAGAAATTGAAGGCAACGTTTTAGTTTCTGGACTTGCTGCTTCTCCAGGAGTTGCTTCTGGAATTGTAAGAATAGTTCATTCGTTGTCTGAATTGTCTAAAGTTACAAAAGGAAATGTTTTGGTAACTAAGATGACTAACCCCGATATGGTTGTTGCGATGTCTAAGTCTTCTGCTATAGTTACAGATGAAGGCGGAGCTACATCTCATGCTGCGATAGTTTCCCGCGAAATGGGAATTCCTGCCGTTGTTGGAACTAAAAACTCTACTGAAAGATTGAGAGATGGACAATTAGTAACGGTTGACGGATTTACTGGAAGAATTTTTGATGGGAAGACTATTGAAAAAAAAGTAGAAATAAAACCTGTTGTTCCGACTAAACATACTAAAATTAAGACAATTGTTGATTTGCCTGATTATGCTTCGAGAGCTGCTAAATCTGGAGTTAAAGGGGTTGGTTTAATCAGACTTGAGACTTTAATTGCAACAAGTGGAAAACATCCAGTTTGGTTTGTTAAAAAAAATAAAATCTCTGAATATGTTTCTACAATTCATTCTGGTTTAAAAAAAATAGCTAAAGAATTTGATGAAATGTGGGTTAGAACAAGTGATATTAGAAGTGATGAATATAAGAATTTAGAAGGTGCTCCAGAAAATGTTGAGATGAATCCTATGCTTGGAGATCACGGGATAAGATTTAGTTTGAAAAACCAGGATTTATTGGAAGCTGAATTTACTGCCGTGAAAGAATTGGCTGATGAGTATAATAAAAAGATTTTTGGAATTATGTTTCCTCAAGTTATTTCCGTGGATGAAGTTAGAATTGCAAAAAAAATTGCTTCTAAAATGCATTTTCCTAAAAATGTGAAAATTGGGATAATGGTTGAAACTCCTGCTGCAGTTCAGATAATTAACGATTTATGCGAGGAAGGAGTTGATTTTATAAGTTTTGGAACGAATGATTTGACTCAATATACACTGGCACTTGACAGAAATAATGAGGATGTTCAGAATTTGTATAATGAACTTAATCCTGCTGTTTTGAATTCTATATCTTATGTCATAAGAAGGTGTAAAAAGTTTGGGGTTGAAACTTCTATTTGTGGACAGGCTGGAAGTAAACCTGAAATGGTTAAATTTTTGCTTAAAGAAGGAATTGATAGCATATCTGTTAATGCAGATGCAGCTCACGCTGTTTCTTTATTAATAAATGAAATAGAAGATAAAAATAATTTAAATGATAAAAATATTGAAGAGTTAAGTAAGTCTGTTAAAATAAAGAGAGTTGTTTCAGATTCGGAAGTTTCCGTTGGACCAGTTGGACATTCTTCAATTCCAGGTTCAGGTATTCAGATAATGAAACCTATGTTGAACTCTTCTGTTCCTGCAAAATTGAGTGTTGCTCATAGAGATGAAATTTTAAAGACAATTGAAAATTGGGGAAATGAAGAAGGAGATTATAATCCTGGAAAAGGAGAATTGGATGATATTCCTGTTTTAAATGATGCGATTTCAGTAAGTTCTGAGGACTTTAGAATGAGAAAGCCTGATGCTGAGTTTATAGATATGACTGAAGAAAATGTAGAGAGGTCTGAAATTCCTTATGAATTTCAACAAGATTTAATTTTTGATGCGATAGTTTATTCTGAAGTTGAGAATAATCCTGCTTTGAAGAAATTTGCAACTCCTCAAATATCTCTTGATGGTTGATATTTTGATTTGTGCAATGTTTATATAGAATAAATGAATAAATAAAATATGTTTAAAAAAAAGAGTAGCGTTGATATTTTAGATATACCTGATTTACATAGAAGAAAATTAATAGATTTACCTGAAGAAAAAGATTTTGAGAAAACTAAAATAACTAATGATGGATTTTTGGAAATTTCTAAAGGAGATGAGATTTCTTCTAGTAGTGCTGTGAATTCTGAATATAAATCTGCAACGAGTTTTCTAAATGATTTTGCTTCAATTGGTTCTAGTAAAACTGAAAATACTGAGTCAAAAAATGAAGATAAGGTTTCTCAAGATGATTTAAAATGGAGAATAGAAAATTTGGAATATAAGTTGGAACAATTAACTGAAAAATTTAATTCTTTAAATGATAGCTCTTCTAAATAAACAATTCATTTGTTGAGTAAGTCAAATATATATTTTACAGAGCAATGTTTAAATAATGCTTCATCGTCAAAAAGGTGAAGAGAATGAGATGGTAAAAAATTCTAAAAACCAAAAAAAAGATAGGCCTAAGAATAAACATAAGAAAATAATTAAAAAAGTTAGCCTTGGCGTTTCTGCAAGTTCTAGATTTAGGACTGATAAAGAAGTAGCGATGGATTTTGCTACGAAAGTTCAGAGAAAATTTGACCATTTAATTAAAGCAACAATATTATTTGGGAGTCAAACTACTGGGGATGTTAAGCCTGGTTCGGATATAGATTTAATTATAATTTTGGATGATGCTTCGATAAATTGGGATATGGAGTTGACTGCTTGGTATAGAGAAGAACTTGGTAAATTAATTGCTGAACAAAATTATGGACGAGATTTACATATAAATACGATAAGATTGACTACATGGTGGCAAGACTTGATGAGAGGGGACGCAGTCGTACTAAACATAATTAGACAAGGACAAGTTTTGATAGACATCGGAGGATTTTTCTCTCCTATAAAGTCTTTAATGATGCAAGGAAAAATTCATTCCACTCCTGAAGCTGTTTATGCTGCATTACAAAGGTCTCCTTATCATTTGACTAGAAGTAAGATGGCACTTTTAGGCTCTCTTGAAGGAGTTTACTGGTGTATGGTTGAAGCAGCACAAGCTGCTCTAATTACTTTAGGAAAATTACCTCCTTCTCCAGAACATGTGACTAAAATGCTTCATGAAAATTTTGTTGAAACAGGAGTTTTGAAATCAGAGTTTGTAAAATGGTACAATGATATATTTATCCTACATAAAAAAATAGCTCATGGCGAGATTAGAATGGTGAAAGCTCAAGATATAGAAAATTGGCAGAATCGTGCCGAAGCATTTATGAAAAAAATGGTAGATATAATTGATAGATTAATAGAGGCTAGAAAAAATAAAAGTGGTTAATAATTTTATTTAGCTTTTTTAGGTTCTTCTAATGGTGCTTTTATGTCTGTGAGAGTTTGACCTAATCTCAAAGCTAGTACTTTCTTTGCTTTATCATCTTCAACTCTAGAATATATTCCTCTAAGGTATTCTTGAGCTCCAGATAAGTCTTCCTTAATTGCAGTTTCAAATTCTCCTAATGAATGATGTATTGTGCCTATTAAGTAATTTATTACTATTTTAGTATCAAGACTAAGAGCAAATTCTACTGCAGAAATTGCATTTTTACTTCCCTTTCCAGATAAATCTTCTAAGATTTTAGGTATATATTTACGGATAGTTTCTTGAGTTGACTTAGAGTCTTTTAATGATTCATTTAATTTTAATGCTTCTTGTGCAGCTTCGTGTCTGACTTTTAAAATTCCATCATATGGTTTATTACCTAGAATTAATTCATATAATCCTTCTGGTTTATCAATTCCTCTAACTACTTCGTCAAGATTTGATTGTACCGCTAATATAAGCTCTCCAGCTTCTTTTCCATAAGTTGTTTCTAACCAAGTTGCTTTCATTTGAGAAGACCAATCCGTAGAACCCTCATAGGTTGCTTTGAAGAATGGATTTGTTAAATCTACATTTGTTTCTTTAAAATACATCTGTAATGGGTTATGTCTGTGACCATCTGGACCACTATATATTTTGTTTATATTTCTTAATAGCCTTTCTTCTATACCTTCTTTAACTACATCTTCTAATGTTGAAGCCATAAAAAATTAACAAATAGTGGTTATTTAAATCTTTCTATTTTGTATAAACTAACAAGTAACAACTAAAAAAGGTTTTGTTTGGAATATTTAATAATTATTTTTTATTTAGGCTTGAGTGTTCTATTTGCTTAATGGTTTTGTTGTAAGGGATAGGGATAGGTAGGGTTTGTGTCCAACACCTTTAAATAAATAGATTGTGCTTTAATTAAAAGAAGATGGATGATAATATTCACAAATTAATCGCTGCGATAAGCCCAGATGTTTATTGTCAGAAGGAAGAGGAAAAAGACGGAGAAGTAATTAATATAGTTAAAAAAGTTAAAGAGAAGATTAGACAGGAAGGATATTCTGCTGCGGCTAAAGAGGTCAAAGTTTTGAAACCAGTTGATCTTCCACCTTATGATTATGACAAGGCGAAAGAGGATGCTTTGAATTTGTGGGGGCTTAAATCTCCTATGGAACAACACACGCTTATTTATGATTCTCCAACCGAAGCAATAGAGCCTGTTTATTTCTGGCTTTTAGATTTTATCGGAGGGCCTTATAGAAATATTGAAAAAATAACTGATAATTTTGTTTCTTCTCCTGGTTCAGGGCATTTTTCGGAACTTCAAGGTAAGGCTTCGCAGATGCAACAGGAAGCTTCTAGGACTATGGGGAATGTTAACACTGTTTTGAAATCTGTTTTAAATTTAGTTTATGATTTGAAAGAATTTAGACTTAGACTAAAACCTTACAATATATACTTGGATAAGAAGACAGACGATAAGGAAAGATATAGCCAGCTTTTATCTTTGAAACAAATTTGGTTAGATAATGTAGATATTAGAAAAGGAAGAGGAAGTATCAATGCTTTGTCTGCTGGAGAACTTGACTTTGTTACTTTGAGAGATGCTTTTATGGCTGTGAGCAGTTTAGAAAAAGTAGATAGTTTGGATTTAAATGAGAGAGTAAAAAGAATTTTAAAACAAAGAGCTCAAGAATTTTTTTCTTGGATAGATGAATCTTATTCTTCTTTGAAACAAAGGTTTGAGATAGAAAGGAATTATTTGAAATCTCAAGTTAATATGCTTAAGATGTATGCAAAGTGGGTTAAGCCTTATTTAGTAGCTGCTCAAAAACTTCAGCAGAATTTTTCAAGTAAGAACGCCGCTTTGGTTTCTGCATTTAATACAACTATTTTTGAATTGAAATTAATGGCTACTTCTGAATATGATATTGTAGACGATGTAAATGCAGGAGCTCTTCCAGATTTATTTAAAAAAGTTAAAACTAGAAAATACAATAAAGTTTTAATTGTAGAATTAGAATTTAGAAGTATTCCCCAAAAAGTTTCTCAAAGAGGAGACTATGCTTTTGGAGGAAGGGCTGAAATTAAATTTACAAGTTATGCTTTGAATAACGATGAACTTGATGTTTTAAGAAAGGAATTAGATAAAGATGACTTGAATAGTATGTTAAAACTTGTCGAGGATGCTACAGATAATAGCTTGAGTCAAATAAGTAAAGAGATTAGGGCTTTAACCGAGGGTAAAGAAGAGGAAGATATTGAGAAAGAGGATAAGAAAAAGAAAGAAGAGGAAGAAGAAAGAAAGAAACCTAAGGGAGATGATTTTGGTTTTAAGGCTTTCTTTTCTTCATTTAAATTTAAGAAAAAGGAAGAGAAAAAAGATTTGACTAAAGGCATAGCCCCAGATGACGAATATGAAAAAGTTATTAGGTCACAAACTATTTTGAGCGCAAATCAAGGATGTTTTTTAGTATTTGATGTTTACAAAAAATCTCATGGTATGGCATCTCATAACGACCC
>CAYNAC010000003.1:0-19271 GCA_964395155.1 Candidatus Woesearchaeota archaeon | reverse complement strand
AAGAGGTAGGTATGGTAATAAAGACATTTAATCTTGATGAAGAAGTGTATAGGCAGTTTTCACAACATTGTAAGAAAAATGGCATAAGTATGAGTAAAAGAGTAGAGAATTTTTTGAGAGATGAGATTTCTAAATTGAAAATAAAATCCATTTCAAGTAAGAAAACTCCAGTGGTAAATGAAAAACTGGGTTCTCCTCAAAATGCGAGACATAGTTTTAGTAAATATTGTTAACTGATGTAAACAAATATTACAAAACGTTAGAATTGTTTAGTAAATATTGTTAAGTCTGATTAATTATTAATCTAAGCAAATTTTTCAATTAGAAAACTAGCTTCTTTTTCACTTAACTCTTTTACTCTCCATACTCTTTTTGAGCCGTTTTCTGCTTTCAATACTAGGTGAGTTACTTCGAAGTTTTTGTCTGTGTTTGCTATTAAATTGTATTCACCTTGTTCAACAATCATCTCTTGATCTTTTTCCATGTTCATTTTTTAGAATAATGTGTTTAAATATTTTTGTTTGATTTTTACTTCAATTCTATGAACTTGAATAGTCTCATTGAGTTAACTGAAAGGTTTATATACTAACTATATAAGCTATATAATATGGAGAAAACAACTATCCAAATAAATCAAAGAACTCTTGAAAGATTAAAGAGCCTTAAAGTTGTTGATAAGCAATCTTACGATGATATATTAAATAGTTTGATAGATAATAGTGAGGAAGAAGCCTTTAGTGACGATGAGATTGAAGAAATAAAATTAGGTCTTGAAGATATAAAAAAAGGAAGACTAAAATCTATTGAAAATGTTGCTAAAGAACTTGGAATAAATTTAGGTTAAAATGTATTCCATCGAATTTACTGCTATTGCTGAAAAATTCTTAAAAAAATTGGAAAAGAATAATGCTGAATTGATCTTAAAAAAAATATATGGAGTACGCGAGAACCCATTTAGATTTCTTAAAAGATTACATGGTGAGAAGTTATGGAGATTAAGAGTTGCAGATTATAGAGTTGTATTAGATGTTGTTGTTTCTGGAAATAAAATAGTTGTTGTTAGAATAGATCACAGAAAAAATGTTTATGATTAATTCTTTTGATTTAGATAAATAGATTCAAGAAATTTTGGAATTTATAAATCCTCTAAATTGTATAACTTAATAGTGGTTACATTTTAGTTAAGTTTTTAAATAGTTAATTTGTGGGAATACTATGGTAGATACTTACAACGACCCAATAAAACAAAAATCTAGAGAAAGACAGAGAGATTTTATAGCTCGTTCCTTATCATTTAAGAGGCCTCAAGATATAAGAGTTGTTTGCTTTCCCGGTGCAGAAGTTAAAGGTGAAGAAGGTCTCGAAATTCGTGAAGTTTATGACCCATTGGGTATACCAAGAAAAAATATTACTGGTTTAGAGCTTGATGTTGATAAGGCTCAGATGTTGCTTGATTCTAATTTAGGGATACAAGTAGTTAATGCTATAGATCTTGACTTTTTTACAAGTCAAAGAGGAAAATTTGATGTGATAAGCCTTGACTATACTGGTTATAGAGATCCGAATAAATGGAGAGCTCTTCACCAAATAGCTGGAAATCAAGCTTTATATCAAAACGGAGTTCTTGTAACTAACTATTCTGCTAAAAGAGAACATAAAGGTATCCAAGCTCAAATGATTGCTTTGCAGACAGATAGTCTTGAAAGCTTATCTGATAATGAACGTGAGAGAAAACTAAGAGAGTTAGTACAAGAATTTCAGGAACGTGGAATCGTTGATTTGAAATCTATAAGAGATAACCTAACATATCGTACGTTAATGATTATGAGAATGGGTACTAGTGCATTACATGAAATTGAAATTCTTAAAAGATATCCAGGTTGGGAATATATCCAGTCTGAATTAAAAAAGATTGAAGATGGTAGAAAGATGACTGAGTTTGACCAGTTTTTCATTTCAGGATTAAATGAAACAGGCATAGAAAAAATAACTATGACTCATCCTTTGTCTAGAATGTATCGCGAGTCTCATATGAAAGGTTTGGAGACTCATATAACTCGTGGAAACCCTGGGATCACAAGAGGTTTCGCTGCTTTTCTAGTTAATTATTTAGTTGACACTGAAATGCAAGCAATGTTTCCGCTAAGAATTGAGAGGTTGAGTTATACCAGTAATAAGAATACTTTGATGGAAATGGATCTTATTTCTTTTCAGTCGGCTGAAAGAGTTTTTAGAGGAATGTTGGGTAAAGTTATGTATGATCCAATTACTGGAAAAGTAGATATTGATAGGAAAGTTATGAAAAAGATAATTGATATCTGGAGAGACTCTGTTGATAAAAAAGAAATTATAGTTCCTGAAAGAGAATATATTGGATCATCTTGGACTCCTCCAAAAAGGAAAGAGCGAATAAACAGAGATGAAGCAGTTGAATTGTTAAGAACAGGTTTTTCTCCAAAGGAAATAGCTGAAAATTATAGAGGATTCACCAAGATGCAACTTGCTGCACTCAAAGCCCATCATGTAACTGGAATGGGTAAAAAAATATCTGACTCGTAAAATTTACTAAAATAATCTAAATAAACCTATACACATATATTTATTTTATCAAAATATTATTTCACAATCCAGGTCTGAACAATTATAACAACTATTGCAATCAAAGAGATTATTCCTTTAACTGCGAGAAACCCTGTTGCTTCAATTCTTATCGCTGGAATGCTAAAAATTCCCGCAATTATTGCGATCAGTCCTATTATAAGTGTCGTGAGATGGGTAAAGTTTGTTGGACTAAGTCCTTCGTTTCTTATTTTTCTGAAAGTATTAAATTGACCTTCGATAATAAAACCTATTCCAACAATAATCATCCAAATTGGTTCAATGTATTCATCCATTCTAAAATCAAACAAAGTGTAACTTACTATTCCCATAAAACCAATTATACTTATGACTGCTAAAATAGTTACAAATTCTTCTGAAGCGGTAATCTTTGATGTTTTTTTTGAAATAGGCCAATTTATCTTTTTCATTTTATATTTGTTAAATTACTTTGTAGATTATATAGATTGCGATGATATTATAAATTTAGAAATGAAATATTTATTTTAAAATTAATTTTGCAAAACAATTAAAAATTTTCAAAAAAGAAGAGTTTAAACAAAGTTGTCTGATGTCAACATTCATAAATATTTTTAGAAGCAAAAGATTTATATACCCTCAAAAATAAAAGTGATTACTAATAATAAAATGGCAAAGACAAAACCAACAATAAATGTAGCATTCGTAGGTCATGTAGACCATGGGAAGAGTACAACAATAGGTAGATTGATGTTTGATGCTGGAGCAATCCCTGCACAAGAAATTGAAAAGCTCAAGACTCTTGCAAAAGAACATGGTAAATCAGGATTTGAATTTGCCTATGTTATGGACAAGTTCAAAGAAGAAAGAGAACGTGGAGTTACGATTGATTTGTCTTATCAAAAATTAATCACTAATAAATATGAGGTTACAATAATTGACGCACCTGGTCACAAAGACTTCATTAAGAACATGATTACTGGAGCTTCTCAATCTGACGCTGCGTTTTTGACAGTTGCAGCTGCTGAAGGAGTTCAGCCTCAAACAAAAGAACACGCTTGGTTACTTAGAACGATGGGTGTTAAGCAAATTGCAGTACTTGTAAATAAAATGGATACTGTTGAGTATAAAGAAGAAGCTTATAAGAAAGTTGTCGCTGATGTTTCTGTTATTTTGAAACAAGCTGGTTATAAGACTGAAACTATGGCTTTCATTCCTGCTGCTGGATTCCACGGAGAAAATATTGTTAAGAAATCTGACAAAATGCCTTGGTACAAGGGACCAACTGTTAGAGAACAATTAGACTTATTTGAACCTCCAAATAAACCGACTCAATTACCATTGAGAATGCCTTTACAAGATGTTTATGAAATCACAGGTATTGGAACAGTACCAGTTGGAAAGATTGAAACTGGGATTATGAAGTTAGGACAAAAAGTAGTTATATTACCTGGAAGAAGTGGTACAGGAATTAATGGAGAAGTTAAGACAATTGAAATGCACCATGAACAAATGCCTCAAGCTGAAGCTGGAGACAATGTAGGAATTAACATAAGAGGAATTGGTAAAAAAGATATTGCTCGTGGAGACGTAGTTTGTGATGCTGCTCAACCTGCTCATATTGTTCAAGAGTTTATCGCTCAAGTTGCTATAATTTCACACCCCACAGTTATTGCTAAAGGATACACACCAGTATTCCACGTACACACTGCGCAAGTACCTTGTCAATTTATTGAATTAATTGAAAAACAATCTCCTGATGGAACAAAGGCTTCAAATCCTGATTTCTTGAAAAACGGAGATATTGCTAAAGTTAGAATCAAACCTATTGGTGGATTAGTTCTTGAAACTCAAGCTACAAACCCTAACATGTCAAGGTTTGCAATAAGAGACGCTGGTAGCACAGTTGCTGCTGGAGTATGTTTGGAAATAACAGCAAAGAAGTGATTTTTTAATAAAAATTGAAGTTCTAAAATAAATATGAAGAATTTTTTTGAATTGTTTATGGAAGGAGTTGTTTCGTTGATTCCTCAACAAGCCATTAGATTTGTAGTGCATTCTTTTTTAGCGATTGGATTGTTTGGGGGAATTAAGGTTATTAAAAATCAGCTGACTGCTAGGCTTTAATTATTGTGCAAATCCTCATAAATACATACATTTAAATATAAGTTTGACTTAGGTACTTTGTAATATTCACAATATAGAGGTGTGGTTTTAAGATTATTTTAAGGCGAAGGATCCAATTTTGGAATTTCGAAAGCTATTTGAAACGATCACCTCTAATTGCTAATTATTACTTTTATAATAATCTTTTTATATTAGTTTTTTGCAAGTAATTTAATGATAAAAGTAGCTATAGGTTCTGTAGATAGCAAAGAAATCGAAATTGTAAGAAAATCTTTAGAAGATTATGATTTTTTGAAAGGCTTCTCTTTAGAAGGTGTTGCAGTAATTTCCGGTGTGCCTAAACAACCATTGAATTATAGAGAGGCACTTCTTGGAGCTCAAAACAGAGCTGTTAGATCTTATGCAAAGAATGGAAATTCTGATTATGGAATAGGTATTGAATTTGGAATTTCAAGAATTTTAATTCCTAATCAAAATTTAGTTGCTATGGGTCAATTTTTATGTGCGGTTTATGATGGAGATAAGAATTTTTACGGATTTAGTAGCTCTTTTCAAATACCGGATATGATAAATAGAAAAATAGGAGATACTGGAAGTATTAAACTAAATGATGTTTTGTCTGGAGGAGTAAGGTCAATTCTTGGAAGAGAGATTACACTTGATAATCTTATTGGACAAGGATTAGACTTGGCCGTAAGAAGTTTGTTAAGGAAAGATTTATTCTCACAACAATAATCATTATAAAGAGAAGTTATATTTTATAATCATGCACGTCGTTGATAAACCAATTGCCGAAAGAACTCGAGTAGAAATTGATGCTAAGATAAAGACAATGGGAGAGTATGTTAAAATGTCTTATTTACAAAGAGCAGTTAAATCTCAACTAGATTTTGATACTAGAAAATTTGTATTGCTAGAGTTGACTAAAATATACGAGCAAAAAAGTATGTTTCTCGATGCGTCTAGATCTATTAGAGCTGCTGCAGATATTACTACAACTTACAAGGAAAAAATAGGGCAATTTATGAAATCTGTAGAATACAGCATTAGAGGAAATAATTTTGCAGAAGCTGAAAGGTTATTTGCTCAAGCTCTTGCTTTAGGAAATGATAGGGAGAAATGGGAGATGAAACAAATGTACAAACAATTTCATCTTACGCAGGCGCAAAATTACTTGAAAAATGACCGAAGGAATAATGCAAAAGATATTTATCAAAAAATGCTAACTTTAGATTTGACTGCTGAAGAAAAAACTTTTGTTCAAAATACTTTGTTAGATTTGTATTATAAACTTGGAAATGTTAGAGAATATCACGCATTAAAAGATAAGATGTCTGGTGGAACTGGAAATTTAGGAAGATAATTTTGAGAAGATATTTTAGATTTGAAATTTATTAAAAAATAAAAAGCCCTCTTTCGAGAGCCAAAAAAAATTAAAAATTAATAAAGACTTTCTAAATCTTCACAAAGGTTGTCGATAGTTGTTCCTTCAAAATCTTCTTCCTCTGAAAGATTTACATTATCTGGCTCTTTTATTGTCATCACCATTTTTACCTAAACTTCTTTTTACTAATTAATATTTAAACCTTTTTGAAAGATTTTTACGACGGCAAAATATATAAAGGATAGTTGTTTTTTATTTTCCCAAATTTGTTAGAGTTTTAATTCTGAGTAATTTTTTGATAATGATTAAAATATCTGTCAATTTAATATTATAATTTTTTTTAAGGTGAAAGTGGCTTTGCACGAAATAAAGTTAAATTGTTAGGATTAGATTGAAAAGTTGTGGAAAAAATATGCTTGGATATCCAGGTAATGTAATATAAATGGTTTTGTAAAAATAAAGTTAAAGCATCGTCGATTATGTTAAACATTGGTGAGAAAATTATGCTTGGATGTCTTGGCAAGGCAGGATAAAAGCAAAAGTTTAAATAAGCTAAAAACTTTTTTTGTTTATCACGATTACTGAGGTAGACTTGGTATATCACATTCACAATCATGCTTTTTGAGCTATTGGCTCTTTGTTTGACTTTGAAGACGTAAACTGATTCTACCAATTTATCTGAATACATAAAATATGGCAAAAATTAAAATTTTTGGCAATTCAGAATTAAACAGGTATGCCTACGCATACAACACTAGAGAATTCTGAACATGGCAAAAGTAAGTCCTGCATCGATAAAGTATATGATTTGTGCTAGCTTTGCTGCTGAAGGTCCTATTGAAAAACCTGATGTTATAGGAGCTATTTTTGGTCAGACAGAGGGTTTGCTTGGAACTGAACTTGAGATGCGAGAGTTACAAAAAGAAGGAAAAATAGGTAGAATTGAAGTTGAGTTGAATACAGTTGATGGTCGCACAGTTGGAGAGATAAAGTTGCCTAGCGCTTTGGATAAATCTGAAACAACTATTCTTGCAGCTACTCTTGAAACAATAGATAAAATAGGACCTAGTGAAGCTAAGGTCAATATTACTAAAATAGAAGATGTTAGGGGAAGCAAAAGAGATTTCATAATAGAACGTGCTAAGGCTTTGCTTGAGGGATTAGATTCTGAAGGTGGAGAAAGTATGTCCAAAACTTTAAAAGATGAAAGTAGAGCTGCGAAGATTCAAGAATACGGAGAAGAACAATTACCTGCTGGAGATTTAAGTGGTAGTGAAATAATTGTAGTTGAAGGTAGAGCAGACGTCGTTAATTTATTAAAAAATAGAGTTAACAATGTTATTGGAATGAATGGAGCAAAACTACCTAAAGAAATTGCTAGACTAAGCAAGGACAAGGAGATAACTCTTTTTGTCGATGGAGATAGAGGAGGAAAATTAATTGCTAGAAATGTTTGTGATAATGCCAAAGTAACTTACATTGCAATAGCACCTGATGGGAAAGAAGTTGAAGAATTAACAGGAAAAGAAATATTACTTGCTTTGAGAAGAAAAGTTTCTGTGAAAGATTTTTTTTATAAAAATTCAGATAGTTATGCAGAGAGTGAAGCCACTCCTTTTGAAGGGAACGTTCCTGTAGCTCTTAAAGAAAAGTATAAAGAAGTAAATGGGACTAAAAAAGCAATGCTTCTTGGTGCCGATTTATCAGTTGTTAAAATAGTATCTAGTGTTGAATTAATTCCTATGCTAAACCGAAGTAAAAATATAGTTGCAGTTGTTATTGACGGGATTGCTACAAAACAGATAATTCAATCTTGCGAAGAAAAAGGCGTTTCTTATATTGCAGCTAAGAATTTTGCAGCTGTTGAGACCAATATTGAATTGATAGGACTATAGAATTTTTAATATTGATTCTAGAAGTGTTATATTTGGAAAACATTTATGATTTTATTTACAAGTTTATAAGACACATTTATATATTAGTTTTTTGTTTTATAATTATGAAAATAGTTCATCAAAAAGAAATTTTGGCTTTCTTGATTATTGTTGTTGCCGTTGTCACTCTCTATTCGACTTTTTCTGAAGCAAAATGTGCAGACTTATCTTGCTTTGAAGCTCATATGGTGAAATGTAAGCCTGCAAGTTTTATCAATGATGCTGAAGAAGAGGCAGCCTGGGAGTACGAAATTCTTGGAATATCTAATAAGAAATGCGACATTGAAGTTACACTATTAATTGCTAAAGAAAGCAACCTCGATTTAAGACTTTATGAAAAAGATAAGATGATATGTTCTCATCCTATTGGGTCTGTTAATTATCCAGAAAAAGACTTATCTTTGTGTAGCGGTAAGTTGAAGGAAGGACTTCAGTCAATAGTAATAGAAAAATTGTATAAATATATTGTAGTTAATATTGGAGAAGTTAGAGAAGAAATATCTACTTACTAGTTTTTTTAGTTGAACTTAATGATTTTATTTTGTCTATTGCTATTAGCCTAGCTCTTGCTTCAGAAGAGCCAGATTTACATAAATTTAAGATATATAGGACTTTTTGGAGCAGTTCGTCGTAGCTTTCTTTTGGATGAACTTTTAATTTGTCCAGTCTATTTTTTGTTTCCTTATTCAGTTTTATAGTGGTTATTTCTTTGGTATTCATCTAAAGTATATGGGAGTATACTTAATAAAGTTTTTTGTTACTCTAAAATGTAATAAAAATGTTGTCACCATAAAGTTTATAAAACACTTATTTTATAGATTATTAACTAAATTTTGGATATAACCAAGAATGAACACAAGAAATTTTGTAAGTTTATTTGTTTTGGCAATTTCGTTGCTATTCTTAGTTCCAGCTGTAAGTGCTTATACATTTGCAGATATCTCTTATGTTGAAGCTGAAAGCTACAATATAGTTGATGGAACTTTCTTTGGTGTTGAAGCTGGAAAGACTCTTGACTTAAGAGTTATTTTCAAGGCTTTCGCTAATGAAGAGAATGTGCGCGTAAGTGCTAGAGTTCTTGGAGAGCCAGGTCTTTACGAGACAACCGAGCGCTTCGATGTTCTTTCAAACAGAACATATAGCAAGATGCTTAGACTTGACATCCCATATGACATAGACTTAGATGAAAATTTCATATTGGAAGTTAGAGTTGAAAGTCAATCTTTAATCGGAGATGTTTTGACAGCTACATTTGGAGTACAAAGAAAGAACTATGCTCTTGAATTCCTTTCAGTTGAAAGTCCTTCAAGAATTAGTGCTGGAGAAGTACTTCCTGTTGAAGTTGTTGTAAAGAACCGCGGACGTCATGACGCTCAAGATACATTTGTTATCGCGAGTATTCCTGCATTGGGCATTAGTAAGAAGATCTTCCTTGAAGACCTTTCTGCTATTGAATCAACCAATAACGAAATAGAAGACGACGCAATTGAAGGAAGAATATTGCTAGCAATTCCTGCTAGTGCTACTCCTGGCCTCTACACAGTTGAAGTGAAGACTTTCAACGATGACTCTGAAACAGTTTCTACTAGAAAAGTAGAAATTATGAGTGGAAACGCTCACAGCGCTATCGTTTCATCCCCTTCAAGCAGAACATTTTCTGCTGGAACAGATGGAAAGTATACACTTACACTAGTGAACTCTGGAAATAGAATCTTGGTATACAACATCGTAACTGAATCAGACAACGGATTAAACGTTGATCTTGATGATTCTGTTGTAGTTGTTCCTGCTGGCTCAAGCAAGTCTGTTCAAATGACTGCTCGCTCTGCTAGAGAAGGAAACTATGACTTTAAGGTTACAATTCTTGACTCTGACAACAATGTTGTTGGTGAAAAGAGCTTTGTTGCAAACGTTGAAGGAAAATCAGTTGGCGGAAACGCTGCTGTTGTTCTAACAATAGTTTTAGCAATAGTATTTGTTGTATTACTAGTGGTTCTAATAGTATTGCTGACCCGTAAGCCTGCAAAAGCAGATACTGAAGGCGAAAGCTATTACTAAATCCGCCCTTTTTTTCTTTTTTTTCTTTTTGGGAATAAGGATTATTGAATTTATTCAGAAATATTCTAATTATTATCTAAAAACTTAAGTAGTTGTTAAGACTTTCTAATAGATGAATATTAAAGAAAATGTTAAAGAATTGAATGATATGATCTTGAATGGCAAGATTATGGAAGCTTTTGAGAAATTTTATGCAGATGATGTGGTGATGCAGGAAAACTCTGATGAGCCTAGAGTTGGAAAAGATGTTAATAGAGAATTTGAAAAGGGATTTGTGGATAATGTAGAGGAATTTCACGGAATGGAATTGAAGGCAACTGCATTTACAGATGATGGAAATATGGCTATGAATTACTGGGACATGGATGTTACTATGAAGGGCGCTCCTAGAAAAAAATCTTCTCAAATAGCTGTTCAGAAATGGAAAGATGGTAAGATTGTTAAGGAAAGATTTTTTTATAAATAATTATTGTTGGTAAACTTAGTTTTTTAAACTCGAATGCATTTAACTTTGAATGTTAGTTTATTCAGTTTTATTAGTCATTCATATTCTAGCCGTCATGGTCGCTGTTGGAAGTGCAACGGTCGTAGATTACCTGCATTTGGTAGGGCTTAGAAAGAAAAGACTAGAGAGAGGACTCGTCTCAATTTATCCTTTAATTAGTTTTATAATTAATATATCTTTGATTTTGATTTATATTACTGGAGTTACTTTAGTTTTGCAAAATAAAACTTTGCTACAGAATCCTTTTTTTATTACTAAAATTGTTTTAGTGCTTATTGTTACATTTAATGGGATTTATCTTCAACGTTCTATTTCCCCTCACCTTGATAAATGTGTTATCAAAGGAACAAAATATTGTAAAAAATCTTTGTTAAATAGTTCGGCTATTTCTGGAAGTATATCTATAGTTACTTGGTATAGTATAGTTATTTTATCATTGAGTAAGAATATGGGTTATAAGTTAGAACATTTTCTTGCTGTTTATTTGTCTGTGCTAGTTATTGCTTCTTTAGTGGCCTATATGGTTGAGAGAAAAGCAAGAAAGTGGAGAGATTGAATTTTATTCTTGCATATTTTCTTTTGTTTCTTCTACATTCTGATTTTTAGAAGTTGAATCTTTATCCAATTTTATACTCAAAACTTTAGATATTCCATCGTGCATGCTTACTCCATAAATGAACTTTGAATTCATTATTAGAGCATCGTTGTGAGTTACTATAATATACTGACCTGCTCGGATATATTTGTTTAATAACGTTGCTAATCTTTCGGAGTTTCTTTTATCTAGTGCTGCGTCAATTTCATCAAAGACATAAAAGTGATATGGTTTGAATTCCTGAATTGCAAAAAGCATGGACAATGCTATTAGAGTTTGTTCTCCTCCTGACAAGGATGAGCTGTCAAAATATTTTCCTTTTCCTAATTGTATTACTATTTCTACTCCTCCTGCAAATATATCCTCTTCATTTTCTAATTTCATAAATGCTTTTCCTTTGCTATATAATTCTGCTGCGTTTCGACTAAATAATTCATTAATTCCTTTGTAAGTTTTCATGAAAGTTTTCTTTTTCTTTTGGTCAATTTCAGCAACAATTTTAAGAATTTCTTCTTTTTCTTTTTGAAGAGTCCCTACTCTTTCATTGACTTTATCATATTCTGTCTTTATCTGTTCATAGACTTCTAAGGCCCTCATGTTTATTGCACCTATGCTTTGAATGTCTTGTTTGGCTTTCTCTAGTTTTTGTTGTAAGACTTCTAGAGATGCTTTAATTGGCTCACTTTCTGGAACATCTTTTAATTCTATCTGGATTGATTCTTGAGAAGCTGAAAGTTTTGCAATCCCTATTTCAATATAATTAATTTGGTCACTTATCTGAGAAATTTCCGTCCTTTTTTGAGAAATTTCATAGTTTTGTTCCTGTATTTTTAATTGTAATTTGTCTCTATCTTCAAATAGTTTTTTGAATTTTTTATTCATTTCTGCTTCTTCATTTTCCTTTGATTCTAAAAAGCTGTTTTTTTCTTCAAGTCTCTCCTTCATAGATTCTATTTCTTCCCTAAATTCTTCTAAGCCCTTTTCACTTGACCTTATATTTTCCAAAATATTTTCTAATTCATGTTCTTTGAATTTTAGAGTTTGATCTAAGTTTTCTGTAGTTCTTGAGGATACTTCCTCTATTTCTCTAATTTTTGCATTATATTGCTCAGTTATTGATGAAATATCTAGAGTTTTATTTTCTAAAGAATCTTTCTTAGAATTAAGAGAAGCTATTTCTTTTTTAATAGATTCTAATTCTAAAACTATTGACTTGAGATATTTTTGTTTTTCACTTGTGATTTTATGATTTGAATACTCTTGTTTAGATTTACTAATTCCTTGATTTAATTCGATTAATTTCTTTGATAACTCTTGATTTTTATTTCTTATTTCTTTAATTGTTTCATTTTCCTTTTCTACGATATTTTTTGATTCTGCAATTTTATTTTTACAATCATTTGTAACATTTTCAAGGTGTTCTTGAGTCATTTTATTTTGACATAGGGGACAAGTATCTATTTTTAGTATTTGTTCACTTATTTTTTGAGCAGTTCTGATTTGAGCTTCTGAAGATGCCAAGTTTCTATTGTGCTCTATTTCTTTTTTGGACAAATTCTGTATTTGTTCTTTAGTGTTTTCCGATTCTTTTTCTAAATTTGAAATGTGGTTTAGACAATGAGATTCATCTTTAAAAATAAAATCTTTAGATAATAATTCTATTTGTTTTAGTAATGAGTCCGACTCTATTTCTAGACGATGATTTCTTGATTCTTTTTCTTTAAGCCTTTCTTTAATTGAATATAATTCTGTTTTAACAGAGAGTAATTTATTTTTTTGTTCTTCTAAATTTATTAATTCTGCCTTCTTCTTCTTTATTTCTTCTTGTTTTTTTACGAGTAACGGAGATTCTTTACTTAGTTCTTCAATTTCTCTTTTGTATTCAGGCACTGCCTTTTTTAATTGCTCTATTCTTCTCTCAAACTCTATCTTTCTTTTTTGAGTTGACTCTATCCTTACTTTTAACCCTTCTATTTCTCCTCTTAAATTATTTATTCTTTCTTGAAGTGTTTCTCTCTCTATACCACTTGATTTTTTTATTAAAGAATTCATTTCTGAAATCTTTTCATTCATTGAATCTATATTTAGTTGTATCTCATTTAATTTTGATTTTGACTTTTCTCTATGAGCTTTTTTTTCTTCTGCAGACTTTTTAGCGGAATCCATATCTTTTTGAACTTCTGAAATCTTTTTGACTAGTATAGAGTATTTGCATCTGTTTATTGTTTCCTCTAAATCTTTGTATTTTAATGCTTGGGACCTTTCTCTCTCAAGATTATTTAAAAAAGATTTTCTCTCTCTGAGTATTGCAGAAATTTCTTTTAATCTTTCTTCAGTTTTTTCCAATTCATGTAATGCTTTTTCTTTTCTTGATTCGTATACTGCTATTCCTGAAACTTCTTCAATTACCTTTCTTCTTTCTTCTGGATGCATTTTTACAATAGCTTGTATCTGTCCTTGTAAAATTAAATTAAATCCGTGAGGATCTATTCCTGCATGGGCTAGCATCTCTATTATATCTCCTCTGTTTTTTACTTCATCATTTATTTTATATATTCCTTGGCCGTTGCTTCTTATTATTCTTGTAATTGTAACTTCTTTTGAATCTAAGTTGAACGTCTTGTTTTCGTTGTCAAATGTTACTTCTACGAATGCTTCTCTTGCAGGTTTAACAAATTTTGAACCTGAAAAAAGTAAGCTCGTTGTTTTTTCTGCCCTAATTGATTTTGCAGATAACCTTCCTAAGGCAAAACATAATGCGTCAGATACATTAGACTTTCCAGACCCGTTTGGACCTACAACTGTATTAATTCCTGAATCAAAAATAACTTCTGTTCTTTTGGCGAAGGATTTGAAACCTTGCATTACCATTTTTTTAATATAAGTCATATTTAATTAAAGATTATAGACATTTTAAATATTGATGGACTAAAATTGCTTTAGAGAAGTTTGGGATTTTTGATTGATTTTTGAAGGGTATAATTTTTTCCAGGTTGCCCATGATGTTCTAACTATTCCAGTCTTGGCTAAATCTACTCCCTGTGATTTTATGAACTGAATAGTTAGAGGGTCTGAAGGGTATCCAGAACCAGTATTTCCAAAATTCTTTTTTATTTCTGAAACTGCATCCTCTCTTGCTACTTTTGCCATAATTGAAGCTGCACCTACGACTGCGTGATTGAAATCTGCCTTATGTTCACAATTTATGTCTAAATTGTTTGCATAATATATAAATGAAATTAATTTATTCTTCCATGCTTCTGTGTTTACTGATGGACAATCAACTATAACTTTTATCTTATCTTTTTTGTTGTTTAACTTATTTATTATTTCTGCAGTTTTTTTTGCTTCTAAATTATTTAAGTTCATTCCTCCGTCCACTGCTAAATCAATCTCTTTTGGTGATGACTCTACTAGATAGACCTTAGATATTTTTTTGATCTCTTGAGAAATTTTTACTCTAATGATTTGAGACAATAATTTTGAATCTTTTGCCCCTAAATCTTTAAGGTACTTTTCGTCTTCTAATTTGATTAGAACTCCTGCTAAAAACATTGGTCCTAAAATTGGACCCCTACCTGCGTCATCAATACCTAGGAGATACATAGATTAATTTCTAAAAGCTTGCTTAAATAACTTTTTCTCTTGAATTGGTTTTACGTCCGCGCATATTCCTCCCCTATTTATTGTATTCTCTCCATACACTCCTCTTAAGCGAATCTTTCTAATAAATGGACCTCTTTTTGAATGAACATAATTTTGAGGCAAAGAATATATTTCTATTTTAGAAATTCCTAAATTAAGGAGGTCTCTTCTGTATTTCATTATACTATCTAAATTTCCGCCTAATTGTTTTGGATATAGTTGCAAGTTTTTTGTATCTACCCATATAGGAGATGAAACAAATCTGTGGGAATCTCTACAAAATCTGTTGAAAAAATCTTCTCCTATAAATAGTTCTTCTTCATTATCTTCATTTATATTAAAATCCATTCCTCTAATTGATTCTCCGTGAATTATTCTTGGAAGTCCTGATGGAGAATATAATACAACATCTCCCGTAATAATTTCATTCCTCCATGCCTGATGAGTATAAATTACTCTTGTTCTGAATTTTATAGCCTCTCTTAAAGAAGGAACGTCTTCATCACATAAAACTAAACTTGTTTTACTTGGATTTTGATTAAAACTATAGCTATTCATTAAGACTTTTATTAAATATCTTATTTAAATATTGTTTTGATTTTAAATATAAATCTTCAAAAATAAACTAGAATTTGTTATCTCAAAAGATTTGGAATTTATCTTGGATTTTAATTATATCTTTCTCTTGAAGAAATATAGTTTACTTGTCTTGGAGAATATCCGTGCTCCATCGCATCCCTGCTGTTGCCACTATTTCTGGCGTACTTTATGTTGCCTTCATGATCGGTGTTTCCGCATCCCATACACATGAAAATTAGAAGTTGATGAGATATATAAAAGTTTCTATTATGGAGTTACGACTTCTTGGACTACTAACTTGAATTCTCTTACATTGTCGCTTTCTGTGAAATGTCCTTTATTATGTTCAACTATTATCTTTGCACCTAAAATCACTTTGAATATCTCTTTGTCTTAAAGACTGACATATTGATCGTTGTCTAAAAATCTTGTTGTTAAGTTATTTAGATTATTTTTCGCTTTATCAAAATCAATTGGTGTTTCTACCCATGATCTTGCGATAACTTGAGACTCTTTGTCTGGGTTTTGAAGATTAAACTAATGAGCTACTAAAACAACTTTTCTTACTTTTGTTTTAAGATTTAATTGTTCTAAATACCTTAGAATTGTTTGACATCCAATACTGTGGCCTATGAAAACCGTTTCATTGTCTGGATTTGGAACTAACTCTTTTAATTTATTGACCCACTCTTCTATTTTTGGAGCTGAAGGGGAAGGCATTGCAGGAATTTCTACAGCAAAACCTTCTTCTTTTAGAGAATCTGCTACTGAATGATACTAATCGCTTTCCGGAGTACCCTTCCAACGATGAACAATTACTGCCTTCATTTTTTATTTGGTTTTTTTATTTGTTTTGATTTTTCCTCTTTAATCATAAAGGAAACTACAAATAAAATTATTGCTATTCCCCCTAGAGTTATTGCATAAAACCCAACTTTATTTGCTACTATCTCTATTACTAAACGGATTGAACTATAAAGATTAATTAAAAAATATTGGATTGCAAATAGGATCAATGAACTTAGTAAAAATATTTGACTGATTGTTTTCAGAGAGGATTTAAATCTAAAACCTTGCAAAATAAATATCAAAGAAATCATTGCAATTAACATAATTATGACCACTATCATTGATTTTTTGTAATAGCTCACATAATCTCTTAAGTTGTCTAAAACTTGTCTTCCTTCGCTACCTTCTTCTAAACCATAAACAGATGTTATATCAAATGAATTTCCTTCTAGTACATTTATATTATTGTTTTCTAAGAACTCATCTAAAAATTGCTCTGGAGTTTTCCCTTTTGGCAAACATGGGTTTTTACTAAATGGGCCTTGACCTTGCTTGCATTCTGGAAAATTACTAATTCTATCTAAAAAGAAATCTCTTAACTTGTCCTCATCCACCTTAACTTTTATTTCTAAAGTATCTTTTTCTGATCTAATATATGCTAATATATTAGAGACAATGTCATCTACCACTTCCTTATATCTCCCATTAGGGGCCTCTATAAATGTGGCTTCTTGAGATTTAGCAAGATTCTCTTCTAAATAATTGTATACTCCTTCTTTTTCTAAGGTATCATAATAGGTTTGATGATACAACAATGAGTTCAAAGCTAAACCCATTGATAAAACAACTAAAATAAGTATAGAGATTATTGCTAAAATAAATATTGCAAATTTATTCATTACACCCATCAATTATTTTTGATTTAAGATAATATAAATTATAGCATTAAGGTATTTGAAAATCCCGCAGTTTATTCTATAGCGGGAGTGGGATTTGAACCACACGACCTCCGGGTTATGGGCCCGGTGAGCACTCCAGGCTGCTCCATCCCGCTATGTAATTACTGGCTTTAAGAGACTTTTAAACGTTGCGAATTGATAATCATAACTTTAGAATTTTATTTTTACCAACTCATTTCTTGAAATTTTTTATATATGCAAAACAATCTATTCCTCTAACAATAGTATATCCATTTTTTACAAGCAAATCTTGACAATTTTTCTTTTCTAGATTTGATAAATGCCTATCTTCATAAAGAATCATTGAAGGTTTTATTTTATCAAATGGAATTTGTTTTAAAATATGAAAATCATATCCTTCTGTATCTATTTGTAAAAAGTCAATCTTAGTTATATGGTATTTTTCAATTAATGATTTTAAAGTTAAAACTTTTATTTTTTCAGTAATTAAACGATTTTCTATGTCTCTTATCTTATTTTTATGCTTTAAAACTTGATTTCTTGAAAATGAACCTATTTCGTCATACCAAAAAGGTAAGTTTTCTCTTTCACTTTTCTTTAGCCTATAAAAATTTTTTAACCCGTTTTTATTTCCAATAGCCACGTTTTCTAAGAAAATGTTTTGGACTCGCCCGTAGTTATTTTTTAATCTCTCAAAAACATAACTCACAGGCTCTACCAAAATGCCTTTCCAATTATATTTCCTTACGTATAAATATGTTGGATCAAATTTTATTCCATCATTAGCACCTATTTGGATAAAGAAAAAATCTTTATATTTTTTTGAATATAGAGTTATAATTTTATTAAATTCGGAGTCTAGATATTGCTTCTTTATCAATATTTTAAATAGCAATGGATAAAATAATTTGTTTTTTGCTAGAACAATATAAATTTTTTTTTGAATTTG
Source organism: Candidatus Woesearchaeota archaeon (assembly GCA_964395155.1). Lineage (GTDB taxonomy): Archaea > Nanobdellota > Nanobdellia > Pacearchaeales > GW2011-AR1 > SICU01. Next base: position 1,209 of record CAYNAC010000003.1, on the reverse strand, counting down.
TTTAAACATAAAGTTATTAGAAATATTAAATTTATAAAACCTTATTATAATTAAATGTGCTATATTTTAAACTATTTATATTTAGAAAACTTTGGAATGAACAAATAATTGCAAAAGTAGGACTTTATTAAAAAGCTAATAATTAAATAAACTAACTTGTATCTATTTAAGGAGTTTGGTAAAATGAAGAAATCGCATTTATTGATTTTGATTTTTAACTTGATTTATTTAATAATTTTTGGAGTTTATTATTTGAGCATTAAAAATTATGAGTTTTTGTGGTATATTGGAGTTATTGTCATATTGGGCCTGGTGGTAGGTTTTAATTTAAATAAAAAAATATTTGATGATATAATATTGTGGCTGTTATCTATTTGGGGACTTGTGCATATGGTCGGGGGAGGCGTTAGAATTGCTGGAACTAATGTTTATTCACTTAAATTAATTGATATAATAGATAAGGGTGGTCAGTTTTATATTTTGAAAATGGATCAAGTTATTCATTTTTATGGTTTCTTTGTTTGTGCAATTTTGGTTTACAAATTATTAATGGTTGCTGGAGCAGATTCTTTGAAATCTCCTAAATTAATGGTTTTCTTATCTTGGATAGGTAGTATGGGGCTTGGGGCACTTAATGAAGTTGTAGAATTCTTGGCTTTTATCTCTTTAGACAAAACAGGAGTTGGAGATTTGTATAATACAGGACTAGATTTAATATTCAATCTGCTTGGAGCTCTTGTTGGAGCATTCGTTGCTCGTAAAATATATAGAAAAAATAAAAATAAAATTTTTAATTAATTATTTCTAATTAATTATCTCTGTTGAATCCGCCTTCGCTTTCACGTTTCTTTTTGAAACATGTTAGGCATAATACCGGTCTGTCGCCAGATGGTTTAAACGGTACTTCGCATTCTTGCTTGCATTCTGAACATACTGCCTTGTGCATTTCTCTTGGGCCAGAATTGAATCTTCTTGGTCCATTAAATCTGCGCTCGCCGCCGAATGATCTTCTTTCGCCGCCGCCGAATCTTCTTTCCATTATTCTTGTCCTCCGTTCACTTATTATGGCTCTCGCCTTAATATTTGCGTTTTAATGAGTTTATAATGCTATGTTTTTTGAAAAAATTAATATATTGGAGTCTATTGATTTGTTTAATGATTAAGAAACGTGCGTCTGTTCAATTACCTCATAAAATACCTACTGATTTA
>CAYNAC010000002.1:0-21873 GCA_964395155.1 Candidatus Woesearchaeota archaeon | reverse complement strand
AGTAAAATTGCGGATGTTATATATAGAAACCATATCATTTTCTTTTACGGAATAAGGTAGAATTTGCTGATCTAGAGACCATTCCCTATCATTTGAAGGTTTAATCGAAATCCATAAAAGCAGGGTCGTCAAAAGTACTATTCCTATAATAATCAAATAAAAACACTTTCTTTTCATAAATAATAGAGAAAAATGCTATTTATATAAAGTATTCTTTGGATAGTAAAGTAAATTGGATTTATTCAAATTAAATAAATCTCTTCAAGATACCAACTGAAACAAGAACGCAGGACAACAACATTCAAGCCTTGCCAGGACGTCAGAGTATAAGTTTTCCACCAAGGTTTAACATAATCGATGATGTTTTAACTTTGTCCTTGCAAAGCCCAACATTCAGTTACTTTTATAAATCAACATTCAAAAGATAAACTGATACGGGGCAAAGCGATCCCAAAAACCCCTTTGCCTCTTATCGATTTAATTTCTAAAAAAATTCACCACCACTAAATATTTATACACTTACAATCTTAAATTTTTGATTAAAATGGTGAACTGGGTATTTATTGGACTTATAATTTTAGCAATATTTCTATTTTTTAAAATAACTTCTTTTAGATACGAAAGATGGTGGACCTATTCTATCGCAATTCTTCTAATTTTTGTCCTATTTTCTTTCTTTAATGTTGTTCAAACAAATAAAATAGACCTTAATTCATTTGAAGGGTTTGTCTCAGGCTCTAAAGCCTATGTATATTGGTTAGTCAATTTTGGGAAAACAACGGCTTCTATAACTGGAAACGCAGTACTAAATTGGAACGTTACACAAAACGTTTCTAAATAAAATGAAACTAGCTTTAATTCTAATGAAAATTTTTGTAATAGGAGCATTATTAATAATTAGCAATCAAGGACTAGCACTAGGGATAGAAGAAAATAGAGCGTATTTTTTCGAAGAATATTCTTCATGGATAAACCACTTATTTGAAAAAGGCTCGTCTATTGCGAGTTATGTAATAAAGAATGAATGGTTGCCAGAAAATTAGCACTTAAACTAGTTCACCACAAGATGTTCAAATCCCTCTTCTAAAGCCTCAACCGGGATTCCTTCAACTCGCAAGAGTTGGAGGGACTGAAGTGAACAAGTCACTTCAGGATGTTCAAATCCCTCTTCTAAAGCCTCAACCGGGATTTGAACCCGGGACCTCGTCCTGATTGTTTGCTATCTCCAACTTTCTACTCTCTTGCTCGAACCTTCTCGCAGGCTAAAAGACTCGCTACGAAGTAGCAAGTACCAAGGACGCACTCTACCGGCTGAGCTATTGAGGCACTTTTAAATTTAGAAATCTCCTATTTTAAAAGTTTAGGTGGATTTTTATACTGATTATTTTAATAGATTTCATGAAATTAAACGAGCTAGAACAAATCTACGAAACAATTAGAAAAAAACACCAATTACCTAGTTTTAAAGATATAAATGCAAAATTTGATATTGGAAAAATAAAAAGAGATTCTGGAAATTTATTGAGAGAAATTAGGCACGTAATGAACGAAAAAATTTCATACTTTATGAGATTAATAGAAGCTATGATTAATCCATCTCAAGCTCCACCAACATTTATGATTTTAGTTAAAGAAATAAACAAAGAAGACAAAAAACTTCTAGATTCTCTATTTTCTTCATTCATGAATCTAGAGTTAGAGTCTTATAGATTAAATATAGAATCAACAGAATTTGAGGAGTCAAAATTCATAGAGAAAATATGGAAAGTTTGGAACGAAAATCAACCAAATCTAAATAAAATTATAGACATATTAGAAAGAAACTGGAATAAAACATCAACCATTCCTAAACAAAATAAAGGATATTTTAATTAATTAAAGAATATATTTCTTCTAATGAAAACTCGACGAGAGATAAAGGCATATTTATCCCGCATAATTTAAGAGTACTTGGATGAACTTCTCCAAAATAACCTATTTCTTTTTTATTAAGAATTATAGAACAAGTCCTACCTTCAATCATCCACGGCTTACTAGATTCCTTTATTTTGAAATCTATGTCTAACATCTTAAAGAAATAATCTAAATATTTTTTTATTTCTGTAGCATTCGAAGGACTTAAACTAAATATTAAACTATCTTCCTCCTTTACTCCATTTTCTTTATGATTATTCTTGGTAAAAATTTTACCAATTTCAAATAATTTTTGAGGATATTCAGCATCTTTATTTTCGGAAAGTATTCTTAGCATTGGAACAAAAAGATTTTGTCTAAGATATTTATATTCATTTTTTGAATCAATTAATTCAATTGAATCTTTAAGATTAAATTTTTCAACTTCTTCTTGTTTTATTAAGTGGTAAGTAGATATCTCAAGAATTCCAAGCCCTATCAAAATTTCAGACAATTTCCTCTTTACAATATTTTCTTTAGATTCTTCCCCCATCGTAGAAATATTAGGCATTTCAGGAATTAATTTATCATAACCATAAGCAATAGCAATGTCTTCAATTAAATCTACTTCGTGAAGTATATCTATTCTCCAAGGAGGACTATAAACAACTCCTTTCTTATATTCATGACCCATTCTTTGAAGTAAGAGACCCATCTGATTTTCATTTAATTCTAGTCCTAAAAGTTTATTCACATTTTTTAGAGAGATATTTGTTTTTTGTTTTTCTAGATTCATTATTTCAACTTTATCTTTGTTAAATATTTCTACTTGAGTAATTATTCCACTAAACTCTGCAATAGACGTAGCCAATATAATTAAAGTCTTTTCGACCATTTGTTTGTCCGTTCCAGTACACTCTAAAAAAATATCTTTAGTGTCTAAATTAACTTTACCTGAACTTTCAGAATTTATTATCGGAGGCATAGAAATTATTTCATTTTTACTATCTACAAAAACAGGATATTTTTTAAAACTCTTTAATAGAGACTCATATTTTCTTCCAGTAGGATGCATAACCAATATATCTTCTGCATTCAATTCTTCATTAAATCCTAAAGGCTTAAATTTTATATCTTTGGCAAGCCTCGACTCATATTTTATAGGAAAAACTATCTTATCTAATGGATAAATCCCTATGGCAACTTTCTTTCTATTTCTTCCCAAAGTTGTTGCAAGTTTCTCTTGTAAATTTATTAAGTTCTTTAATTTATCTTCATTTAATTCTATTTTTTTTATAACTGCACATGATACATAAGGCCTTATTTCCTCTACAGAATCATCTACATAAACCTTATAGTTTTTTTCAGGTTTCTTTAAAATAAATTTGTCTGACTCATTTTCCTTACCTAAAAATGTTTTGAAAGACCTGATAAATCCGCTCAAAGAAATTAAATCTGGACGATTAGCAAATACTTCTATCTCTAAAGATTCTTTGTCCAGTTTTTCAAGAGGCGTTCCAAACAAAGTTATTTTCTCCTCAATTTCTGGAGTTATCTTTATATGTTTTTCAAATTCTTTTCTTGAAAATATTACGTTAGTCATTTTAATAAAAATTTGTGATTTCTAAGATAAGTTATATCATTTTTATATAATTCTCTTAAATCATTTATTTTATGTGCTTCGGTCATCAATCTATCAAAACCGGGTCCCCAAGCAAGAACAGGAATCGAAGTGCCAAGCAATGGAACCGTCACTTCTGGGCGGAATATTCCAGCAGCCAAAACTTCTACCCATTCTTTCCTCTCCTCATTCCAAATAGATCCCTCTAAACTAGGCTCCGTATATGGAAAGTAACTTGGTTGTATCCTAATTTTTTCATAACCCATTTTCTTTGCAAATTCCTTAAGATATCCAATCAAATGCCTAAAATTAGCATTAGGATCTATAACTATTCCTTCGGCCTGATTAAATTCAAAACCGTGTTTCCAATCCAAAGTCTCATTTCTAAAAACCTTATTAACTGAAAAAAATTTAGCAGGTAAATCTTCTTTTTTTAAATCATAAAGTTTTTTAGCAGACAGACAAGTAGTATGAGTTCTTAACATCACTTTTTTACTTTCTCTCTCATTAAATTTATATCTCCAACCAGTACTATTATCTAGTCCTTCCTCATGAGATTTCTTTACAGAATTAACAAGTTTTTCATCAGGTAATTTACCGACCATATCTTTAATAAAAAAAGTATCTTGAATCTCTCTGACAGGATGATCTTGAGCAGTAAATAAAGCATCAAAGTTCCAAAAACCATTAACGGTGAAATCTCCAACCATCTCTTTAAAACCAAGTTCTAACCATATTTTTTTACCTTGCTCTATAGACTGATTAACAAAATGTTTCTTTCCACCAAATATAGAAGGAACTTTCAAGTTAAAGTCATATCTTCTAAATCTTCTGTTTTTCACACCGCTCCTTATTAATTCAGTAGTCACTTCTTCAATCAAATCAGATTCTATTTTTTTTCCAGCAATTTCTTTTCCAGAATCCGTTAAGACAAAAGAAACCTTTTTTTCTTCCATTATCTCAATTATATCTTTTCTACTCTTTAGAGATTCCAAAACAGATAAATCTTCTTTAGATATAGATTCTAAATTTAGAGGCAGTTTATCTATCAAAAATTCCTCTGCAAACTTATTAGAACAATCATCTTTTGAAACAATGAGCTTTATCCTACCGTTTTCCAAACTTATCAAGTTTTTTTTCTTTAAAACACCGAGCGCTGCTTTAAACTCATTGTCTGATAATTTTACTTTAGACTTTACTTCATTCAAACTTTTGTTATTGTTCTCTTCAATAGCCGTCAATAAATTTCTTTCAGGCAAATGATTTTTTTTATAATAAATTCCATTTATTGCTAAATCAACTATTTTTGTAATTTTCTGCTCGAGTTTTAAAAAACCTTTACTTTCCAAAAAACCTAGCGCCCTTAAAACAGTCGTTTTATCTAAATTAGACTTTTTCATAATTTCGTCCAAAGAGTAATTCAAATAAGGAATGATTGCCCTCTCTATTTGAGACAAAGAGTCTAATATTTTATCCATGAATTAAAGAGTTTTTGAATGGTTAAAAATATTTGTTTTCTAGTGTTTTGCCATAGTAGTGGATAACATTTAACTTTAATCTAAAGACTTCAGTTTAAGAATTGAACTTATTATAAAATATAACATCTATTTAAGGTTCAATTCTATCAATGCCGAAAGCAAGTCTCTTAATTTTACTGCAGTATTTTGAATATAAGAATTTTTATTTTTTTCCCTATTTAAATCATTAATTATTTTTTTAAGGTCTGCAAATATGATTTCCATATTTTCTTTTTTATAATTATAAAAAATATGATAAAACTCGTTAAGCTTAATATTTACCTTACTAATAAATAGACTTCCACTTTTTTCAAACTTTTCATTATTTTTAGAAGATTCTATATACATATTTTTGTAATTATCTGCTATTTCCTCTATGCTTTTTATGAGATGGTAATAAAGAATAGTTTTCTTCCTATCTTCAGTCCCTATTTTCAATAAATGTCTTATGCAATAATTACATAACTTGTTAATTACTCTATCTTTTGATTCAATAGAAATTATAGATAAATTCTCTTTCTTTTCAACCTCTTCTGCAAGGTCTAACAAAAGCAACCAAATTCTTCTATAAACTATATCAAACTCATTTTTTATATGACCGGTGAGGTCTTTAATTATACAACTATTATCTCCTTGTTTAACTATCTCAAAACCCATTAATTGTTTAGATATCAGGTCTTGTATCTCATGAATATAATTTTTATTTTTAAATTTTATTTCTATTTCATCATATCCTTGACGATAAGCCCCTGTTATTGAAGATTTCCCCACCTTTTCTTCAGAGTCTACATCAACAACAATCTTATTTTCCACATAAGAAACTTCTTCAGGATAAATTTTCAACGAACCTCCATCTTCCTTTATTACTAACTCATCTCCTTTGCTAAGATTATGTTGTCTTACCCATTTAGCTGGAAGCGAAATTGTTAGTGTAGATGGCCCATGCAAAACGATACTTCTTTTTGTTTTCATACAGAGACATGTTTTTAGAGATATAAATACCTTTCTAAAATATATACATAATACATATTGTATGATAATAAACTATATAAGCAATTAATACAAATTAGATATATGAATCAGAAATTATTTTGGTGGGTATTGATTGTTTCCATCATCTTTGTTTCACTCATAAGCTATACGATTTATCTAAAATATTCTGGAGGTTACGGATTAAATTTAACTGGCGGAACAGTATTCATTCAAACAAATAATGGAAATTATGTTTTAAGCCCAGGAACAACTATTACAATACAAGATGAAGGAAATTGGATAATAACTGAAACCGTACATATTCAAACAAGTAACGGAGTAATTGTAATAGAAGAAGGAACAGAAATAGTAATTAATCCAGAACCTGAAATAAACTACCCTAATGAAAACGGGGCTTAATTTTTTATAAAATTATAATTATTAGAAATTTTACTAAACAGATTCGCATAATGCCTTTACAAAATAATAGTCTCCATAAATAAGAGCCATATTTTCTAGTTTCTTACTATGATTAGCGCATCCACCATTTAACAAACCCTGGTATTCAGATTCTACGACCAGATGTCTTTCTATTAAAGATTTTAAAATACGATCGCTCAACAAACCATATTTTTCAGAATCAGATATTTTTGCTCTCCTACTTATAGCCAAAGCAAACATTGATGTTGAAGCGGTGTCTTTAGGTATTTCTTCAGATGGGTCCTTAAAATCATAAGGAAGAATAAAATCATTTGGAGTATTTGTAGAAGCATAAGATATTAATTTATCCACCACATCTAACCATTTTTTTTGTCCAGTCGTGTCATAAACATCAAGAAAACCAAGTATCGCCCTAGCATGAGACCTAGTTAGACAAGATCTTCCAGAATAACCAAAAATTTTTATCGGATTTAATAGTTTAGGAACATTTGGATCTATCAAACCACATTGAATAGATGAACCATCATCTTCAATTAAGACGCTTTTAGTTAAATTCGAATGATATTCTATAAGAGATTTCAAAGAAGAACGATTACTAAATCTATAACTAATATTTAATAGAGGAATCGCCATCTCCATATGATCTAAAGAAATTGCATTTACATTTGAATCTAATCCTCCTCCTCTAAAAGAAACGTAACCTTTAGTGGCCAATTTTTCAACTACTCTTGAAGCTTCTAAAACTCTATCTAAAAAACTAGGGTTTTTAGTCGTTTCATAAGCATTGCCATAAGAATAGAAACATCTAATGGAATTTGTATTATTTGAATCATCTACATGTGATTCTGCAACATCGTTAGTCCAATTTTCAGCTTGAGAAATTAATAAATCATCTTTCGTTTTTTTGCCTAAAGCCCAAAGTATGCCTGGAAAAAAACCAGTTGTCCATTCCCAATTTGCAGTAATTGTAGACCACTCATTATTGCCTTTAGGAATATTATAAGGAAATGCTTTTCTCCTTATTCCTCCAGAACTTATCAATAGTTTCTGTTTTTCAGCAATCTTATTTAATAAATTATCTTTCTCAACTCTAAAGTCTTCACGATTTTCAACATCTATACTTTTTATTTTATTTACGGCATATTCTATAGACCTAAATTCATCAACCTTTTTTTTAACTAATAATCCTGCACCAGCAAATCCTAAAGCAACCAACCCATATGAAATAAATTTTCTACGAGTAATCTCTCCTTCGACAGAATCTATAATATCCCTAACATCCTCAAATTTTTCAGGCTTTAGTTTTTCTAAAAGATTTGAAATTCTTCTTATTCTTCTTTTTGAACCAATAACATTATTAGAAAGTTCATTCACTAAAAGAGCCATAGCTCTAAAATCATCATATTTTTCTCTATCTTTGTGTATGCTCCCTCCTAAATCTAATATGCAAGCGTTTCCATCTTGTCCAAAACCAATATTTTTCGGTTGAATATCATGATGTATTACTCCTGCCTTATGAAGATGTTCTAAACCGGAAGTTACATCTCTAATCACTCTTACTGCAACGCTATCAACAAACCTTTCATTTTTCAACCTATCCTCTAAAGTTGGTCCAGGAACATATTGCAAAGCAAGATAAGGGCTACCAGTAATTTCATCAGTTCCGCAAAAATGAACTTCAATTATATTTGGATGTGGTCCAGCTAAAGCAAGTCTATTTCCATCTGCTACAAATTGTCTAGCAAGCCTTCTACCCTCCTCGTGAAATTGTTCGCCTCTTTCACTTTCCAAATTATGTTTTGATAACTTTACTGCTAAAAGCCTATCCAAAACTTTATCTTGAGCCAAATAAACTATGTTTTTGGGAGTTTCAGCTATAACTCTTAAAATATCAAGCTCCCCTATAGTTTTTCTTTCATCAGAGGGCATAAAACATTATTTTTACAAGATTTATATTGTTTATTATACTAAAAAACAGACAAAAAATATGTCAAATAATTTTTAAATCTTTTAATTGGGTAGTCGAAGCATTCAAACCAAGCAAAAAATCCTTCGCAGAATTATAACTTGAAGTTTTAACCGCAAGATTAACTTTATTTTTCCTACAAATTTTTATATTTTGAATTATTTTTGAAAGACGCAAAGCTTTTTGTTTTAATTCTAATTTTTTTATTTCATCTAAATCTACCCCTATACAAATATTATTATTATTAGCAATTTTTGCCAAAATATGATTCAGTCCAGTATCTGATTGTCTTATTCCATCTCTTCTATTCCCTTTTTCTACAGAAATCAATACATCAAATTTTCCATACTCCAATATTTTTCTATTATAAGAATCGTCTTTTGCAACTACAACTTTCAAACCATTTTCTTTCTTGATTAAATTCTTTGTATATTCTAAGTTTGCATTGTCAATCATTTTAAGCAGATATTTTTGTACCTTTAAATTTTTTATTTTCAAGCAACATTTTAAAGTTATTCAAGTTTTTTCCTAAAATATATGTAACTATTTTATTTTTTTTAATTATTTTTGCAGCTTTTTGATCAAGGACAAAATGTTGACCTGGATGATACTTAATTTTTAATGCCTTATTTTCAAAATCATCCCATGATATTTCAGAAATAAATTTAGCACTTTTATTTTTTACAGGATTACTAGAATATAGACCATCTACATTTGTCAAGTTTATAAAATCAGTCTTAAGATACTTAGCAATTTTTGCAGCAGTACTATCTGAAGTTTGATTAGGTGCATATCTTAAAGCCCCACAAAAAACAATATCTTTCTTTTTCAAAAGATTTCTAATTTGATTCATTCTAAGTGGCAATTCCTTATTAGCGCGATCTCCAAATATCTGCATCATTATTTGAGCATTCATTCTTGTTACAGCTATCCCTGCTAAAGACTGATCTTTTTTACTTTTTTCCTCCTTCTTTAAAATACCAATATATTCTCTAGCAACAAATCCTCCTCCACAAACTACTACAAATTTATTTCTAGAAGTAAATCTAGTTATTAAATCCTTAAATTTATCTATCCATATAGTATCTGCCTTTTCAGGAACAATTAAACTACCGCCTAAACTCAAAACCACTATCTTTTTCATAAATTACTTAATTTAACCTAATTTAAATACAATTGGATTAAATATTTCATTCTTTGAATAAAAACAAAGTCAATTAAACCGCCATTTTACGATTCAAAATATCAAAAAATGATAAAAGAGATTTTATATAGTTTTGATTTTATAATTTACAAAGAAAGTATTCTTTCTTGTCCTAAAATAATAAAATGAGAATTGGATATGACATCGTAGGAAATATTGCAATAATAAAGTTTGACAGAAACATTTCTTTTAAAGATAAAAAAAATTTTGCAAATGATTATCTAAATAAAAATAAAAGTGTTAGAACAATTCTAGAAAAAACTAAAAAATTTTCAGGTAGATTAAGAACACTCAAAACCAAATGGCTTGCTGGAGAAAAAACTCTCGAAGCACTTTACAAAGAAAATGGATGTGAATTTAGATTTAATGTTGAAACTTGTTACTTCTCCCCTCGTCTAAGTGAAGAAAGAAAAAATATTGCTAGTTTGGTTAAGAAAAAAGAAAGAGTAATGGTTATGTTTGGAGGAGTTGCTCCTTTTGCAATAGTTATCGCAAAAAATTCGCCATCTAAAGAAGTTTATAGTGTTGAAATTGGAAAAGAGTGTAGCAAATACGCTTTAGAAAATGTTAAAAGAAACAAATTAATTAACAAAGTTAAAATTATTCAAGGAGACGTCAGAAAAATTATAGAAAACGAAAAAAAAATTCAAGGAAAATTTGATAGAATTGTAATGAGTCGACCAAATTTAGAAGATAGTTTCTTGGATGTCGCTTTCAAAATTGTAAAAACTGGAACAATAATTCATTATTATGGATTTTACCTTGAAGAAGAAAAAGACAAAATTAAAGATTTAATTGAAAAAGAATCTAAAAAATCAAATAAAAAAGTAAAAATACTAAGAATTGTGAAAGCTGGAGACATAGGCGCAAGAAAGTTTAGGTATAGAGCAGATTTTAAGATTTTAAGATAAAATTAAAGAAGTATTATATTTATCTATTGCAGGCAAGCTATATTCACATTTATTCCAATCAAACAAAAGTCCTTCTCTAAATATTTCTTCCTCAAAACTATGAGGTCGTTTATCTTTATGTGCTTCTATATTTCTCCTCCTCCATTCTGCCTTGTAAGAAGAATCTCTAAAAAACCTTGTTCCAATATAACAAAGATTCAATAAACCTAAATTTATTAAGTTCATTGCTCTAGTCCCTTTAACTATTTCAGATAAATTAATTCCTTTCGTCTCTAACATCCTACCCAAAACAACTAACTTTTCATTATCTGAAATGTTACTATTTTGATAATTTATTTGAAATTCTTCTAAAACATCACTGTTATGAATTATCATTAAATCTAAATCGTTAGGATTCCTTTTACCTCTACATGTTGATCCGAAAAGCATCAAATCTTCTATACACAAAATTCTTCGATTATTTTTTATTCTATTTGCAAGTTCTTTTGCCGTTTCAATAGCATATTCTAATTCCATATATTCATCACTAAAAAGTAGTTTAAAAATCTTATGTTTTACAAAGAAGACTTTCCTTTTACAGCAGAAGGAGACTCTCCACCATGCCAAGTTAATCTAGGCCTCATACGCATAGGATAAATTCTTTCAGAATTGTCATCCAAAATTATCGCAGAACCCTTTGTACTAGGCAGTTTATCCATAGAAGTCTTAATATTTTCCAAAAGATAAGATTGCATTATTTGATTTAAAGCTTCTATATCAGGTTTAGAAGTAACTCTGTGTGAAATTACTATGTCCGATTGAGTCATCACATCATTATGTATTTGTCCTGGTTGCTGTGTTGCTAAAACCAAAGATATCCCGGGTTGTCTTCCTTCTCTTAATATCTGAACCAAAGCGTCGGTTGCAGGAGTCTTATAATTCTTAGGCAGAAATTCATGAGCCTCATCAATAAATAGCCATACTAAAGGAGTATCTCGAGTTGGATTATAAGACCTATAATCTATCCCATGTTGAATGGACTGAATCTCTTCTTTTTTTCTCGCATTTATTCTCTGAGTAAATAATTTCCTACTTACTAGCCCTATCACTAAACCTCTAACATTAAATGAACCAATAGAGCTGTAAACAGACAAATCTATTATTGAAGTTTTACCAGCGTTTACTAAATCCTTAATCTCAGTCCCGTCTTCAGTTTTAGAAAATATGCCCCAACTTTCAGCAGCTTGAAACAAAGAGATAGCAATATTTTTTGTATCTTGGCTAGAATTATGAGAATGACTTATTTCTTTTATTATGTCTTGAATAGTATATGAATCTTGTTTCTCTTTTAATTTACTTATAGTATTTGAGATTAATACTCCTTCTTGTGAAATCATTGAAAGATTAAAAGTTATCACCCAGTCCTCGCTCTCTAACTCACAAGCTTTTAATGCAAAAGCATCATCAACAGGAATATTTTTCTCTCTGTACTCTTCAATTTTTCCCATTGGTGCAAAAACCTTTATCGGAGATTCTTTAGCAACCAAATTCCACTCATCCAAAACATCCTTATCTTTCTCATTTTTGAATTTCATAGTCCAAAAAATACCCATCGTGTCAAAGATTATAGGTGCAATATTTCTCGACAATTCCTGCGGAAGATTTGCTATTTCTTCGGTAATTACTCCTAAAGTATAAGATTTTCCAGAACCTCTTTTACCAGCCACAAGAATTACATGAGAACGAGCAATATCTAAAAATATATTATTTGACATCGAAGTGTATGTTCCCATAGTTACATAACTTTTACCAATATGAATTAATCCATCTTTCCCAAATTTTTTTTTATCAGAATTATCCCTTCCTAAAATAATATCATAAGCCATTATTATTTCACGATATGAGTAATTAAATAGGTTTTGTATGCTTTAGTCTTGTAAATAAATACAAATTCTGATTAAATGTTATATTTTAATGATGAAATGTTTTAAGCTTAAACTTTGTTTGTGTGCAAAGCCACTCGAATACTAATATTTAAATAAAAAGCTTTTTGAGTAAAACTATGAATAAACATCAACTTCCAAAATTACTTTACTCCTTTGATGCATTAGAACCTTACATGGATTCTAAAACAGTAGAATTACACTATACCAAACATCATCAAGGATATTGCGATAAATTTAATTTAGCATTAGAAAAACACCCAAAGTTATTTGAAAAAAATGCAGAAGAATTACTTTCTAATTTAAACATTATTCCAGAAGACATAAAAAAACAAGTGATAAATTTTGGAGGAGGCTATGTTAACCATAATATGTTTTGGGAATGTATGGCTCCACATTCAAAAAACAAAATAAAAGGAAAAATTTTAGAATCAATAAACAAAAATTTCGGCTCTTTTGAAGAATTTAAAAAACAATTCACTGAAAAAGCCATAACACTATTTGGAAGTGGATATTGCTGGCTAGTTACTAATCAAAACGACAAACTAGAAATTATAACTACCAAAGACCAAGAATCTCCATTAAGCATTGGAAAAAAACCAGTTCTTGTAATAGATGTTTGGGAACATGCTTATTATTTAAAATATCAAAATAGAAGAGCTGAATTTATTGAAGCTTGGTGGAACATAGTTAACTGGCAAAAGGTAGAAGAGAAGTTCACTTCCTAACAAACTCCATCTCTTCTTCAGTCAATTGCAAATTCTTAGCAATCTCAGGTTTAGAAAAAATTATTTTCTTAATTATCTGAAAATCTTGCATCGCTCTTTTTGTAGAACAATGAACATATCTAGCGTATTTCTGAGAAATTGTCTTTTTTTTAGAAGTAATCTTATTGTTTAACCAAATTTTTAAAATTCTCTGGGGACGTTCATACTTAGTAAATGAAGATTTAGATTTGTCTTTAGCATAAGAGATTCCAGCACTTTGAAATATATTTTGATAAACTAAAAAGCGCCAAAACTGCTGTCTGTATATTCTTCCTCTAAATATATCTGCCTGGGCTAATGCAAGATATGCCTTAGCAAGAGCAATACCTTTGTATTCTCTAGGAATATTTTCTTCTATCCAAAGCAATATCTCGTCTAATGACATTTTTGTACTATCAAATAAATTTAGATTGTCAGACCTCTCCTGAAATAATTTTTTTAAAATATTAAATATACTTTCTTCCTTACTTCTTTCTTCTAAAAAGTCCAGATTTGTTTGATCGCTTAGTACGTATGTTTGTAAATCATTTATTGCAGCTCTTAAATCTCCTTGAGATTTTATTGCGATTTGCCTCAAATAATGAATATTTTCAGTCATTCCTTCTTTCTTTACTATTGACTGCAAAACCTTTGCAATATTATCCACTGAAAGAGGTTTAAGCTCGACAAGTTTACATTTCGGTCTCAACTCAGAAAATTTTGAATCCCATATATCGTTCCCAGTCATGATTATAGGATGTGCAGTTTTTTCTAAAATTCTTATTAGTTCTGCAACTCCTCCAATATCTGTTCCAGTAACTCCGTCTACTTCATCCATCAAAAGTATCTTTCCAGTTTTAAACAAACTATGTTGTATTGATGCAGGTTTCAAAACTTCCTCAAGTTTGAGACGATTTCTTAAATCAGAAGAATTCAATTCAAAAATATCTAAGTTATGTTCTTTAGCTATAGCATGCACTAAAGTAGTTTTTCCAGTTCCAGGTTGTCCATGCAAAATCAAAGCCTTTTTTTTAGGAAATTCATTAATAAATTTATGAGTATCTTGAATTGCAGAGTCTTGCCCAACTAAATCACTTAATTTCGAAGGCCTATATTTTTCAGCGAAATTTGATTTTGCCATTATATTTTTTCTTTGCTACCAGCAAGAACAAATGACGCTAAAAGTGCCTGTAATTGAACAAACTCATCGCTTCCCTCTACAATTCTAAACTCTGCCTCTCCTGTTTTTTCAGTCAATTTAACTTTCACCTCTGGTTCTATTTGTAAAGTCCAAATTTCTTTTTGAATAGCTTTGATTATATCTGTTCCGCCAACGCTATCTTTGAGCATTATATCAAGCAATTTTTCCCTCGCATTTAGAAAATCCCCTGCCAGTGCATAATCCAAAACAATTTTAACATTAGTAGGTTTTGCAGAAGCAGCAATCATCTTTATTATTTCAGCATTAATATCTAATGCAATTGAAGAAGTGGCTTGCAAAAGATTTATCGCCCGTCTACAATCTCCCTCACTCATTTCATATAAGGTTTCAAGAGCCTCTTCAGTTATCTTTATTTTTTCCTTATCGGATATTCTCTTTATTACAGAAATTATATCTTTTTTCTCAAGTAATTTAAACCTAAAAACCACACAACGAGATTGTATAGGGTCAATTATTTTACTGGAATAATTGCATGACATAATAAATCTGCAAGTATTAGTATAATTCTCCATCGTCCTTCTCAAAGCTTGTTGTGCTTCTTGAGTCAAAGCGTCAGCTTCATCCAAAAATATAACTTTAAACGGAACCACGCCTATTGACTTTGTCCTCGCAAAATCTTTAACTTTCTGTCTAACTACGTAAATTCCACGCTCATCAGAAGCATTTAACTCCAAATAATTCTCTTTCCATCTGTCTTTGAACAATTCTTTTACAATTATCAAAGCAAGAGTAGATTTTCCTGTTCCCGATGGTCCTGCAAACATTATATGAGGTATATTCATTGCTTGAACTAGAGCACTGGCTCTCTTTACTATTTCTTGTTGACCAACCATATCTTCGAATATAGAAGGCCTATACTTTTCTGTCCAAATTTCACTTTGACTCATTTTCTCTTTTTTAGATTTAACTTAAAAGAATTGAAATTTTTTGATATATAACCATTGTGGTGTTTTGATATCAAAGTCTAATAAGTTGTATTATTTTAGTGACAAAAAGTTTATTACTTTGCGCAATCATTTAAAAAAATGCCTAAAGTCTACACCACTAACGGAGATAAAGGGTTTACAAAAGACTATGCAGGAAAAGATTTACCAAAAGATGATTTAGTTATTTTAACTAATGGTAAAATAGACAATCTTCAAAGTGCAATAGATATGACTTTAATTAAATCACAAGAGCATTCAGATTTTTTAAAAATAATTCAACAAAAATTGTGGCAAGCGTCTGGAGAAATAGCCAATTGTCAAGCAGATTGTTTAAACGCTCCAATAACTAAAGAAGACCTAACAAAATTAGAAGAATATATAGATAATCTAGGAGAGCCTCCAAATAAATTTGTTAGATTTACAAATGAAAAAAGTATATGGTTTAATGAATGTAGAGTTAGATGTAGGGAACTAGAAACTCTAATTGTAAAAATGTACAGAGAAAATAAAATAAGACCTGAAGTATATAGTTATATCAATAGGTTAAGTAGTCTATTCTTTATGCTAGGCTATAAATCCAGCTAAAATTGTTTTAGAATAATCAGTAAGATTACTTACTCTTTCTCATTTTACGTTTACGCTTTTCTTTCTTGAGCCTTTTACGTTGCCACTTCCAACGCATTTGCCCTTTCTTTTTCCAACGTCTTGATGATCTTTTCATGTTTCCTTTTAGAATTTTGGGTTTTTAAACTTGACTTATGTGAAATATGCCCTTTTAATCTTATCTACTTCTTCCTTAAACAGACTTGCCTTATCCTCCCCTATTATCGTTTTGTAAGCATTTATACCAGAATAGATAGTTTTCCCAAGACTTGTAAGCTCTTTAGTCAAAGCAGCAATATCAGATTCCTCTAAAGAAGTCTTAGATAAAATTCTCCAACCCCTTATTTTATCAACTTTCAAGTTTTCTCCGTAGGCTAAAGATTTTATTATATTATCAGACTCCAAAATTTCTTCGTAAGTCAAACTATTTATCAAAATTCTTGACTTCTTTACATCAACTTTAGTATAATCTTTTATAACTAAATTAACTTCTTTCTCAACGTTTGAAGTCAATTCCTTCAATCGCGTCTTAATTATAGTTCCTTCATTTCCAAGTTCAACAAATAACTCCTTCACATCATTAGCCATTTTTTCTATTAGTCTTCCTTTCTGTATCACTAATGAAGCTTGTTCAAGATTAGGATAATTTCTTAATTCCATCTGACTCAATTTTTCAACATTTAAATCAAAAAGTTCCCTCTGTTTTTCAATTATTTGAGTATGTTCATTCACTTTTCTCAATATTTCATTAACATCTTTTATTATATGTCTAAAATTCTTATAGTATATAGTCATCTCGTTTCTTCTTTCAGAAACTGTCGCCACCAAAGTTCCAATCATTCTAGCAGTTCTCTCAGCAGTTTTATGTCTCGTACCAGTTTCTCTAGTAGGTATTCTTTTATCAGGATAAATCATTACATTTGCGTGAGTTATCCTCTTCATATCTTTAGAAAGAATAATTGCTCCATCCATTTTAGACAACTCTATTATTCTTTGAGGAGTAAATCTTGAATTTATCTTAAACCCACCATCAAGAATAGATGAAATACCTTCGACCTCGACTACAATAAGTGCTCCTTTTTTTGCATGAACTACTCCTTCTAAAGAATTCCTAAAATTTGTACCAGGAGCAATTATTCTCAATATGTGATTTATCTCTTCATCAGTGGCCTTATTTTTTTCTTCCTTATCATTTTCTTCAGTTAATATTTGTGTTTGAAACTCTTTTTTTTCTTCCATGTCGCAGTTATGTTATAAGTTATATTTAACTTTAATTATGTTTTCTCAATTAAATTTATTATTTCTCAAAAATCTGCCTTAGTTTTCTAGGGTTTTGCTAGATTTGTTGTTTAAATCAATTGAAAAGCATTATAGATTATCAATTCCCTAAATTAGAGATTTCAACTAGAATTAAAAAATTAGTAATGATTTTAAACCTATTTTGTTGAATTATTTTAGATTTTATTAGTTTAAAGATTTAGACATTTTAGTCTATCTAAAAAACTAGAAAAGCCCTGTAGTATAGTGGTCAAGTATTCGGGACTCTGGCTCCCGAGACCCAGGTTCGAATCCTGGCAGGGCTATAATGATAAGGATACAAATTCTGCCACGATAACTAGCTTACCTATATAATTCGAAAACAAAAATTTCAGTTAACTTTATAATTTCTTATTTGTTAATTATTCTATGAAGAGGTTATTCATATTTACTTATCCAAAACTTACATTGTATTTTCTAGCCGTGGTAGGAGCATATTTTGTTTTTCAAATTCCATCGGTTTCAAACGCAATCACCTCATTTAATAGTTTAATTTATCTAACCATTTTCTTTGGAGGATTGCTTTATTCAGCAGGTTTTAGCACTCCAATAGCCACAGGATTTTTTATTGCATTAAAACCATCAGATCCAATTGTATTTGCACTTGTTGGAGGGCTAGGAGCCTTAGTCGCAGACTTAGGAATATTCTCATTTATTAGATTATCATTCATGACCGAATTCAAAAAACTAAAAAAAACTTCTTTTATAAGACACATTAGTTCGGGATTCAATAACATAGTACCAGGAAAAATAAGAAATTTACTACTTTATGTTTTTGTAGCAATAGTTATTGCTTCTCCATTACCTGATGAATTGGCAGTTGCAATGTTGGCGGGATTCACAAAATTGCACCCATACTCATTTATCTTCATGAGTTATATAGGAAATACAATAGGAATATTTTTACTTTTATTAATATAAAATTATTTGATTAAAAATCATCAAAGTATCTTCGTCTACAATACTAAAGTTTGAAATAAACCATAATTATTCAAAACTTATTTTTTTCTCTAAACTTATAAATCAGCTCTTCATATAAAGGAGTAATTTCCTTTTTATCCTCTTTATCTAATTTTTTATACTCTTCGATAATTAAAGGAATCATTTTTTTAGAATATTCATAATTTTTATTCAAATCCTGTATTGCTTGATGAATCATTTTTTCAACACTGGCTTTAGAGCTATATTCCATAATTTTATTATATTTAATTAAAGGAAGTTTATTTTTATCAGAGAAATCTAAATGCAAGTTATTTTTCCCAATTTCAGCGCATAAAAGTTCAAAATAATCTGTAATTTCTTTTCTTGAATTAAAATCTTTCAATCTATTTTGAACTAAAAGATTATAATTTTTTACTGCAGTAAAATAGTCTTTTTTGTTTAAAGCTTTTTTACCTAAATAAATAAGATTATTTGAGTTTGGAAGATAAAGTCTCTCAAAAAATAAAAAAGAAAAAAGCATTAGCCCTAATATTGCCCATAGCAACCAAGGAATTTTACTCTGGCTTTCGACTATTTCTTCTACTTGACTTATAGACAAACCAGTTAAATAATTTTCACCAACATTTTTTTCCCCATATAAAACTCCATTGATAAATTTAGATATTTTATCTTCCAAATCATTATAACTTGGGGAAGTAAAAAAGTTAAAAGTTACAAATCCTCTAGTTCTATCAATGACAACTCCTGTAAATCCTCTATCTCCTCTTCCTAAACCGCCATTTCCAGAGCTTCCCTTTTTGTTAAAATAAATTACATCTATTCCAGAGATAGGCCTTCTATCTGGTTCCACTCCTACATCAACATCTCTACCTAAATTAGGGGGTCTAACATACACGTCAGAATCTTCAATAATACATTTTTCCCTATTTCTATAATCATAACCAAACTCTCCAAAATCAACAATGTCATGGTCTAATGAGACAATATATATTGGAGGGTTGCATTCTTTAGAATCAGAACAACTTCCATCAACACAAACATCTCCAGATTCAACCAATTTAGAGTCATCCACTTTAAATTCTTTTAATTTTTCAATATGAACATCTAAATATTTTTCAGAAACTTCAACTAAATCTTGATGATCTAAAATCCATAAAGCTTCTTTTTTTTGATTCTCTTGCCTTACTGAAACTGTCTGAGATAAAAGAACATTTATCTTGTTTATAACTTTATTAATTTCAGAAATATCTCCGATTATATCTTCATGATATCCGTCAAGTAAATTAGAAGAATATTTTATAAAATTCTGTGAAACCTTATCATAATCTTTCAAAGAATCTTCGTTAAATTTTTTAATTTTATCCAAATTTTCATATAAATCTTTTTCAGAAATTGCGGGTTTTGATTTAATTAGCTCATCTATTTTTACAACTTGACTTGTCCTCTCTGAAATTGTTGAAGCGACAGATGAAACCTCTGATATAACTTGAGTTGGCACAGAATTACCGGAAACATAACTGTTTGTATAAGGGTCATCAGGTTCAGGAAGACCTCCTCCAGTAGAACCCCCTCCTCCTCCCTCTCCAGGAGGGATTCCTTCATGACCGGAGTAGCCTGTAATTGTTGAATTATACCATCCACTATAAAATAATGAAAACAAAGTCAACAAAGATGCAATAACTATAAAAAAAATTGAATTTATACTAAAAAAACCATCATCCTTTTCATTTAAGTTCATGAATAAGATTGTTAAAAATACTTATTAAACTTTGTTAAAATATAGCCCAATACATAAATCCAAAAGATGATTAAATAAATTAATTGTAAACTAAGAATTAAAGTAAAATATAAAATTTTTGAGCTTAAACTTTGTTAATATAATCTATTAAATTATCTCTCTATTACCAGCTAAACTTTTACGATGTTTAATCAATTCAGTAATTTGTTTAGTTCCTTCGGCAGTAGGCATATGCCCATCAGCAATCTGTCTATTAATCTTAGCAATTTTCTCATTTATATCTGCAATTTGATTCCAGGTATGTCTCGAAAACTGCTTCTTCATATCTTGAGTCTTAATCCACTGCATAAGCCATGTATCTATAAAGAATGCATAAACTAGCGCAGCAATCGCACCCCATAAATAAACTTCATTATAAGCTTCTAAATCAGTAGTAGCCCAAAGTCCAAAATAAATTACAGCATAAAATATCCAAGCTACTTTCTTCATCATAGGAACAAGATCTTTAGTAAATGTCCAATATATCATAAAAGGCAAAATACCTGCAATAGCAATAAACAAAACTTGGTACTGAACAATTATCGTCCCTATCCAAATATAATTAAGATTTCTAACACTTAATATTCCAATAATAACTGCTACAACTCTCAAAACCTTTTTATTTTTCCATCCTTCAAAAACTGGTAATTTTTGTAAAATCAAACCAATAACTATCGAAACAAGAACAAAAAGCAAAACCTTCTCAAAAAGCAAATATCCTGTCCAATCTTGACCTCCAAGTAACGCGCGAAGTAAAGGCTCTAAATTAAAGACAATCGAATCAATTACTTGTTCTGTTCCATACCAAAACCCACTACCATAAAACTGCGCACTAACAAATGGAATAAAAGCAAGTAAACAAAACAAAGCAAAAATCGAATCTCTCTTCATACCCTCACTAGCATTAAATAGATTATAAAGTTTACTCTAGAATTCAATGATACATTGTCTGAAGCGCGGCAGTCTTAGTATTAATTTGAGCTTGAACTGCACTTCTTTCACCAGGAGTCGTAGCTCTAGCCAAAGTTCTATATAATTCGTCAATTTCATATTGTAAATTAATAGCTTGAATTCTCTTTCCTCTATCCACAATTTTGTTATGAGCACCAGTATACAAAATAGCATGAATTTGTCTATCTGCAAAAATAAGAACTCCTGAAGCAAGTGCAACTATCAAATACATCCAAGAAACGCCATTACCTTCTACCCCAGGAGGAGGGTTGTTTATACGATCAATAGCAAAATAGAAAAAAGTACACAAAATAAGAACCCAACTAAATCTACGTACTACTCTACTATCAAACATTTCAATAGTGAAGAAAAGCGTAGCAAAAACGGCAATTGCAACAAAAGAAGCGGCAAAGGTATTTGCAGGAAGCCAAATAAATTCTATCAATCTATCAGTAGTAATAAACCTAACTCCTATTATTGAAACAATTGCTGCAACAAAAAAGCTAGAAGTAGGTTTATCTTGAAGCAAAGGCATTTTACGAGCAGCTGCCAAAACAATAGTTAAAACTAAAAGAAAAACCAAAACTTTAACAAATAACTGGTCTCCTTGTAATATTCCATCAGAATCTGAGCCTAAAAGAAAAACCGCAAGAGGAGACAGAAATTCAGCTATGTTATTAACTACATTATCAACCCCATTAACAGAAAACTCAGAATAACTTGGCCTATCATAAACTACAGGTTGCGCACTAACAAAACCAAAACTAGAAACTAACAACAACGAAAGTAAAACAACAACACTCAACTTTTTCATAGTGACAAAAGCAAGAAGAGGTATATAAACATTTTTATTCAGAAAGTAAAAGAGTCGTTAGAAAATAAAGTAGTATCACAAAACTCTGATGAGTTTTACCACACACTTTAGTGTGTGGTTTGTTTGTA
>CAYNAC010000001.1:0-25222 GCA_964395155.1 Candidatus Woesearchaeota archaeon | reverse complement strand
CGCCAACAATCAAAAATGATGTCTCTCAACCAGAAGAAGCAAAAGATAAAAAGAACAAAAAATCAAAAAAGATTAAGGACAAATAAAATTAAAGAGGTTTCTTTAAAACAGAATTAAGGGGCATATTTTTAAGTTTAGGAATTTTTGTTTTTTTGTATCTCATATAAATAACAAACAAAATTATTAAAAATAAAATTATTAACAAATAAACTATCCAATTAGTAGACGAGCTCTTTTCAATTTCACACTCTCCAGTACAACAAGAACCATCCAAAGACTCAATTATTTTACTAGAGCAAATTTCAGTTTTGCTACAAAATTTTCCATTCAATTCAGAACAATAATATTGAGGTTTTGAAGAATTAGTTATTTCACTTGAATTCTTCGTGAAATTTATCTCAAAGTCTATTCTTTCTATGAAAGTATCTCCTTGCGTAATAAATATAGACTCGACAATTTGTCCATCTAGTTTATTCAATGAAACCTCTAGTTCCACAGAACCATTCTTAACTACAGAGATAGTTTTTTTATTTAATGAAAATATTTCTTCATTATAAACAAAGTCTAAATTTTTTATTTCTTCTAATTCTAAGTTAGATATATTTATTTTGTAAGTTTTTTCTTTATTGGTCTCTATCGTTTCTCTTATTAATTTTGGAAAGACCTTCAAGGAAATATTTTTTGAACTATTTTCTTGTAATGGATTGATTATTTGTACAGGTACTAAATATTTACCTATTTTAGCTAAGTAAAATCCTTGATTTAATGAGTTTACCAAAAATTCTACGTTGTTTATTCCAGGTTTAATAGATATAGTTCTAGGATTGGGAAAATCTAAGTCTATTGTCAAATCATCATCTAAATTAGATTTAATATTTAAAATGAAATTTTGACTAGCAATAACAAATCCAGGATTTACAGAGTAATCAGTTAGATTTCCAGTTACTTCAAAGCTCTGATTAAAGTTTACTTTACTTACTTGACCATTTATTGTAGTTGCAACATTATTAATAAATAAAGTATAGTTGTTTTGAATCAAAGGTAATTGGGCATACAAATAATATTTACCGGATATTTTTTTTATATCATAATCTACTGCTACAGCGACGTGAGCCCTTTTGAAAATTATATCGCTTCTCTCGATAGGTTGCAAGATATTTCCTTGAATTTCTATTATCATTGTTTCTCCAGAAGAATAACTGGACAACATATTAGTGCTTATCGAAGATACAACTGGCAAAAACATAATGAAAATTAGAATTTGATAACTCTTTATCATCTTTATCTACTCATTTCTTTGAGCTTAGCCATTGTTTCTTCCATTTCCTTATCTCTAGTAGAGGTCTGTCTCATTGGACTTTGAGTTTGTTGACCTACCATCCTAGGTTGTGCTCTTGGGTATGGAACTGGTCCTCTGAATGGAGGAAATGGAGGTCTAGAACCTGGAGGAATAGGCCCTCTAGGAGAATTCGTAGGTCCAGGTTTATTCTTTGACTTAAATATTAACATCTTTATTTTATTACGCATTAAAATTGCTACAACAATTAACACTATCAAAATTAATAAAATAGTTATCCATAATCCTACATTACTTCCTCCAGAAGAATCTGATATCTTCTTACAACAGACTTGAGCAGTATTAGTACAAGATTCTGAAAGAGTTTGTTCATCATCATTGCAAGAATCATAACAACTTCCCCCTGCCTGAGTACACTGGTCGGATCCAGAGATTATCTCGCAAGTTCCAAGACAACAAGAACCATCTGTTGAATCAATAACTTTTCCAGAACAAGATTCAGCTAAAGAGCAAATACTTCCACTAAGAGCAGAACAAGATTCAAGCTTAGGAGATTCAGAACAGCAAACCTTCGTCCCATCACATCTAAATTGTTCTAGTGGATTTCCGTTAAGTTCGCTACAGGCAAATAAAGACATACAAGTATTACCTGCAGACTCACATTTTTGTGCAGAACCTCCTCCGCCACCACCAGAACCTCCAGAAACAAATTTAGGCCAGCCAGCATAAAGAAGAAAACCTGTATCTCTAATATTGTTATTATTCCAACATCCTTCAGGAGTAGTTATGCTCTCAAAATAGCTTTTAGAGTTTGTAACTTCTAAAGAATTAGATCCTTGTAAAGATAACATTGCTAAGGAAGAGTCATAATATCTATTGTACAAAGTGTTAGGAGCTTGCCAGAATTTATTTTGTTGTTGTAATTGGATTAATTCGGAGTATTGGTCTTGACCATCAGTCAACAAATAAATAAAGCTACTTGGTAAAAACCTTTTATTTGATTCTGAAAGCGCAAGTAAGTAAGGGATATATTCATCAACTTTATTTCCAGTCTTATCTAAAACAATTGCAGCCCATAATGTTCCTTCATAATCGCAAGAGTTAGACGAAGATGATAAACATTTAGACTTTATAGTTTCTAAAGTGTTTCCAAGTGCAGAACTGGAGTGGGCTACGGATGAAACAAAAATTGTTGATGAACTTGTTCTCTGATACAGCGTAGAGGTTGTAAAGTCCTGGTCACAAGAAATAGTATAATTATTATCTAAACAATTGTTATTATTATTTACTTTTAACCAAAAACCTCCTTGAGATACAGAAAGGCAAGAACCTGGATTTCCAGAGAGAGTCATATCATCATTAACAGTTATTTGACGTTGCTGTTCTCCCCCATAAGATAAAGTACATGAAGCGCTACGATGATTATCTATATCTATCTCCAGATACCATGTCAAGTCTGTTGCGACTTGCTTTTTAGATAATATCCAGTTTTTTATCTTATCTGTATTTTTATTTATTCTATTATAGGCTAGCATTCCTTGAGCAGTATCTTTTAGAGGATTTGCAGATTCCTGCCAGTGGTTTTCAGTTTTCATTTTATCTTCTAAAACTTTAACTAATTTTGAATTTGAGCCTATTGCCAAAATCCCAAAAGTTGCTTCTTGAAAAGAAATAGAGTTTTGATCTTTAGCATCGATTTGATTTTGTAAGCACTGATATGCTTTTGAAATCACATCAGCATTAGATGAAGATGGAGAATTAGC
Source organism: Candidatus Woesearchaeota archaeon (assembly GCA_964395155.1). GTDB lineage: Archaea > Nanobdellota > Nanobdellia > Pacearchaeales > GW2011-AR1 > SICU01. The sequence goes on along the minus strand of CAYNAC010000001.1, from coordinate 22,162 downwards.
TCCTTGATTATTCGAAGAATTATTGCTTGAAGAATTTTGAGCTAAAACAAATGAAATCAACAACAAAGTTAACAATAATACTCCTAAACTCTTTTTTTGCATGAAGTATAAGAGGATAAAGTGTTTATAAAGATTCTTGAAATAAAAGATTTTTTAAAATAATATTAAATTTACAATATAAATTTTTAAATACTCTTTAGTCTTAATAGATTGCATGAAAAGATTTTTTATATTGTTACTTTTTTCAGTAATTCTTTTTGGAGGAGTTTATGCCCAACAATATGATTTTGCAATTTATACAGGTAGTGGAACTTGGAATCCTAGTATTGTTGCTTTTGAAAATTTCTTAGACTGGAAAGGGCTAACTTGGAGAGAGGTAGATAAAAATATTATAAACACAGAGGATTTAAGATTAAATTATAAAGGAATATTTATGCCTGGAGGTTGGGCAGGAGATTATAATAGAGATATAAAACCTAGCGGGGATCAAAATATTAGAGACTTAATTAGTTCAGGAGGACATTATATTGGAATGAGTGCTGGAGCATTTTATGCTTGCGACATAACTATCTGGGAGGGAAGAAGTTACGACTATCCTTCAGATATGTTTAACGGAGATTGTATAGGTCCAATTCCTGAAATTGCTCCTTGGCCAAACTACGTAATGACTACGATGGACATTAACAAAGATCATCCTGCAAACATTTATAGTCCATTACAGAAAGATGTTTTATATTATGGAGAACCATATTTTGTTCCACACTCAGGACAAGAAATGCAAACATTTGCTTCTTGGATAGTTCCTTCAAATTCTCATGTAAATGGAAAACCAGGGATAATTGGTTTTAATTACGGACAAGGAAGGATTTTACTTGTTGGACCTCATCCAGAAATTGAAGAAGATAGTTCAAGAGACGGACCTCATAATTTCGCCGAAGAATTAAGTGACGGACCTGATGGAAGTGATTGGCCATTTTTATGGACTGCAGTAGACTGGATCATGAAAAGACCAATATCTATGCCTCCAGGATATAGTATTACTCAATGTAGCGATGGAATAGATAACGACGGAGATAATTCAATAGACTTTCCAAACGATTTCGGTTGCTCATCCAGTGAAGACAATTCAGAAATTAATGATGGTCTTACTCAATGTAGTGATGGAATAGATAACGACGGAGATAACTTAATAGATCAGAATGATCTGGGTTGTACTAATTATCTGGATGATAATGAAACTAATCCAAGCGGTCCGCAACAAATATTTTACGATAATTTTGAATCTGGTAATCTAAATAGTTGGACTACTTCTTCCGTTTCCGGAGGATTAAATTGGGAAAACTCTGCTACAGATCCGTTCCAAGGTTCAAAACATGCTCAATCACAGCCTCGTTCAACATCAGAACCAGCAAGCATACTCGAGAAGACAATAAGTACAACTGGATTTAATACTGTCTTATTTAGTTATTATAGGAAGTTAATAGGTCTAGATTCAGCAGATGAATTTAAAGTTAAATGGTTTGACGGAACTAGTTGGAACATAGTTGAACAAACTGGATCTAGTTCAGCCAATGATGTAAGTTATCAGTACAAACAATTTTCTCTACCTTCAACTGCATCAAACAATCCTAATTTTAAAATAAGATTCGAATGTACTGCAGGAGCAGTTTCAGAATACTGCAGAATAGACAACGTTAATTTGACAGGTCAATGATTATTGTTTTGTTCTCAAATTATTTAATCTTTCATTCTTAAATACAGCTTTTTATTTATTTATACAGCTTTTTACATAAAAAGAAAGCTTTATAATAAATAAAAATCTATTGATTGAATGGATAAAAAAAAGGTAACATTAACGATAGAGGCTAAGACTTATAATGATTTTAAGAAGTACTGCAAGGCAAGAGCAATAGTTTTATCTAAGAGAATTGAAATATTTATGAAAGAAATACTAAATGGAAAAAATCTATTAAGTTTATTTTTCTCAATTTTTTTTATAATTAGTTTAGTTCAATCTGTAAATGCGTCAGTTATTTTTTCAGACGGATTTGAATCTGGAAGTTTAGTTTCTTGGAATTTAACAAGTGCTTCCGGAGCTAATGATTGGATCGTAACTAATATAGATCCATTTGAACAAATTTTCCACGCACAATCTCAACCACAAAGCACATCAGAACCAGCAAGTATTATGGAGATAAACATAAGTACATCAGGTTATCAAAATATAAATTTTAGTTATTATAAGAAATTAATAGGTCTAGATTCAGCGGATGAGTTTCAATCGATGTGGTTCAACGGCACAGGTTGGACAGTTTTAGATTTTACAGGTTCTTCTGCAGCCAATGACGCATCTTATAATTTCACAATATTTTCTCTACCTTCAACCGCATCAAACAATCCTAATTTTAAAATAAGATTCGAATGTACTGCAGGAGCAGTTTCAGAATACTGCAGAATAGACAACGTTACAATTAATGGTGAAGTTATATCTGAACCAGATACCTTTCCGCCGAGAGTTAAGTTAATATTTCCATTTAACGGGACAACTACAACAAATAATACAAATTATTTTCTTGCCAATTTAACAGATAATATTCAACTAAAAAATACAACGTTACACATGTGGAATTCTAGCGGGAACTTAGTCTTGTCTAATTTTTCTTTAGTTTCAGGTTTAACAAACTTGAGCAATCTATCTTTAGTTCTCCCATATTCAGGAACATTCTATTGGAACTATATAGCATTCGATAATTCAAGTAACTATGCTTACAACGATACTAATTTTACGTTGATTTATCAAATCATAGATAACGAACATCCTTCATTCTCAAACTTTTTAGAAAATCCTTTAAACGGAACAAATTACTCGCAAGGAGCAGTTTACAGGTTTAATGCAACCATAATTTCTACAAATGGAACTGCAGGAATAGAATTTAATGGGACAAATTACACAATTCACAATTCCACTTCAAATATATTTAACTTCTCAATTTCAAACCTAGCTGTTGGAACTTATAGATACTACTGGTGGGCATACGGCAATGGAACTAGTAATAACTTCAACAACTCTTCTCCGAGATATTACACTATAAATAAACAAATCCCTAACCTTAACTATTATTTGAACGGCTTAACAAATAATCTAACAATACAATATCCTCAACAAGTCAATGCAACAGCTTCAACAAACGCAGGAAATCTAACTATCTACAGAAATGGAGTCGATGTAACAAATCAAAACGGATTAAACATCACTCTAGGAGTAGGATACTACAATTACACTTTCGACATAATCGGAAATCAAAATTATAGTAACTTATCAAGAAACTTATTTTTGAACTTGACATCTAACTCAAGTAATTCTCCTCCAATAATCAATAGTGTTTTGTTAATTATAAACAATACAAATTCTACTCCATTATTCGGAGAAAATTTCTTTATAAAAGCAAATGTATCTGACGCAGATAACGACTCAATTCAAGTTAGTTTCACATTAATCAATCCAAACGGAACAAGAGTTATCGACAATTTATTAGGTAGTGAGTATTCATTTGGAGGGTATAGCATTTGGAATTCTACAAACTACACTATCGATGAATATGGTTATTGGAATTGGAGTGTAATAGCTTCAGATGGAATTAATCAAACCAATCAAAATGGAAGTTTTAGAGTTTTAGCAGATTTATCATTTTTTCCTTCCGAATACATAATAACTCCAGATCCAAAAAACCAAACTCTAATATGGAATCTAACTATGTATCACAACTCATTAGAAGATTATAATTTTACATTTAATTATTCTTTAAATTCAACGTTCTTCAACTTGACTTTCTCCAGTAATAGCTCGGTTTTAAACAAATCTGTTTATAACGACACTAATTTATTTAAAAATCAAATCATAATAAAAACTTCATTAAATACTATAGAGGGAGTTGTTTACTTAGGAAATATAACAATTACTAGAAATTTAGATGGTAAGAAGTATATAGTACCTTTAACTATAGGTATAGATCCTCCTAGCGGAGATGTAGATGCAATAGATATCCCATCTTTGAATTTATGTTCTGGAGGAATTTGCAATGTTGTCCATTCTATGAAAAATGATGAAGTAAAAGAATTTATTTGGGGAGTTAAAAACACCGGAAATTTCACTTTGTCAAACTGCATTCCTTCAATAGATGGTTTCGATACAACTGGTTTTGGAAGTTTCAATCTAAATAATTTCAACCTAGAAATAAATGAAACAAAAAATTTGACTCTAACAATAGACAGCCCTCCAATTAATACTTATTATGGAAAAATTGAAATTGTTTGTAAGGCAACATCTATGAGTTTCGAGGATGCTCTAGGTGCAGAATCAGAAAATGCTCCGAGCTTAAAGATTGTAGTTTCTGCAAGTTCTAGCAGTGGAGGAAGTTCAGGAGGAACATCAACAGGAAGTGGTGGCGGAGGTAGCTTTGTAGCAAAAGATATATTTGAAATTACAGGAGGAGATTTAGATAAATTAAAAATAGGTAGGGGAAAGAGTGAATCAATTGAATGGATTATAAAAAATACAGGAAACAAATTTTTAAACGGATGTCTAATCTCTGCAAACGGAGGTGTTTCTTCTTGGTTTTCAATGAGTCAGATAGAATCTTTAAGCCCCGGGCAAGAAGTAGCTTATTTTTTCAACGTAAACACTCCAATAAATGCAGATAATGGAGATTACTTTACAGAACTAAGCGTCAAATGTAAAGAGACATCCATAATAAAAAGATATGATTTATCAGTAATCTCTGGAGATTTCGAAATGATTATTCTAAATTCTGAAAGGATAGGTACAAAACTAAGAGTAGAATATTCACTAGAAAATTTCGCAGATAAGAATAAGATAATTTCTTTTGATTATAAAATGATAAGTTCAAAACAAACCACCATATTAGAAGATGAGGTTAAAGATATTAACTTGTCTCCAAAAGAAAAAGTGGTAAAAACTTTTGAATTTGAACTACCAAAAAATTCGGTAGGAGACTATACTTTATTAATTGAGGCAACAGACGGAACAGAAAGTAGCAAATATGAACAAAAAATAAAATTATCTTCAGCTGGAATATCTGGACTTGCAATATCAGACAATAATTTAAGAACAGTTTCATGGACAGGAATAGTAATTCTTCTATCTATAGGAATATTTTTAGTCATAAAGTCCATAAGAAATCAAATAGCAATAAGGCGCGCAAACCAAGTAGCTGATAGACAATACATTCCAATTGATTTAAACAACTAATATAAGAAAATTATATAAAATAAATCTATAGATTTATAATCTAAAATATCTACTAAATTATATGGAAAAAAAAGTTGAGTGGTATTTAGATTTTGTAGATTCCTCTTACAAACCCTCCCAAGATGAATTAATTGCTTTATTTTATTTTGAACCATCTAAAGGAGTTTCAGTAAATGAAGCAATGGGAAGAATTGCTTCAGAAAGCTCTACTGGAACATGGACAACTTTGTTTAAAATGCCGCCACGAATGAACAAGTTAAAAGCTCATGCATATCATCGCGAAGGAAATATTTTGAAAGTTTCATATCCTTATGATTTATGGGAAGAAGGAAATTGTCCTCAATTATTAAGTGGCATAGGCGGAAATATTTTTGGGATGAAAGCACTTGAAAATTTAAGACTATTAGATATAAAATTTCCTAAAAAATATCTAAAAAGTTTTTCAGGACCAAGACATGGAATTAATGGAATAAGAAAAATGATGAATGTTTACAACAGGCCTATGCTCGGAGCAGTTCCTAAGCCCAAGATAGGTTTTTCAGATGTTGAACACGCAGAAATCGGATATGAGACTTGGATGGGAGGTTTTGATTTTGTAAAAGACGACGAAAATTTAACTTCTACTTCATTTAATAATTTTGATAAAAGAGTAAAATTACTTGCAAAGTTTAGAGATAAAGCAGAAAAAGCAACAGGAGATACCAAGGACGCATACATTAACATTACTGCCGAAACCGATGAAATGAAAAGAAGAGCCAAATTATTACACAATTATGGATTTAAACATGCGATGATAGACGTTGTAGTTACAGGATATTCTTCAGTTCAAACTCTTCGTAAAACATTAGGAGATTATGGTATGGCAATTCATGCGCACAGAGCAATGCATGCAATGTTTGACAAAAATCCAAAACATGGAATGTCAATGTACATGCTAGCAAAATTAATGAGGATGATAGGAGTGGATCAAATACATTCTGGAACTGCAGTAGGAAAACTTGTAGGAACGGCACAAGAAGTAAAAAATGTTAGTGATACTCTCAGAGAGAAAAAAGTTAGTGAAATAAAAAATTTAAGATTTTTACAAGATTGGCACGGGTTAAAACAAGCATTCCCTGTTTCATCAGGAGGAGTTCATCCCGGACTAATCCCAGATTTGCTTAAACTATTTGGAGACGAATGTGTTATTCTTGTTTCAGGAGGAATTCATGGACATCCAAAAGGAACTCGTGCAGGAGCAATGGCAGCAAGACAAGCGATAGATGCAGTTCACGAGGGAGAAACATTACAGGAACATGCAAAATACAATATTGAACTTAGACAAGCTTTAGATAAATGGGGTGCGATGAAGCCTGTTTAATTTTATAATTAAAATTCCAATAGTTAGAGATTGTAAAGTTTTAAGTAGTTTAAATTAAATAATATTAAAGTGGCTAAAAAAAGAAATAATTTAAAGAGTGAAAAAAGTAAATTTTTTCTTAACGGAATATTTTTACTTTTACTTTTAGGAGTTCTCTCTTTCTTTTTAGTTCAAGAAAATAATCTAACGCGTAGCGAAACAATTCAGCAAATTTCTCTATCTCAACAATCTAGCTCAGAGTCGCTATGCACTTGCCCAGTAGATAAAAATGAATTTGTCGTAGTTGGAGAAAATGATTGTTCAACTTCTACAAATCTTGCATGTACTCAAAAAAATTGTAAGGTCAAAACCTATGACGAAGATTCTAACCCTATAATAGTAGTAAGAGAATGTCAAGAATATAAAAAATGTAGCTGTCCAAATCCTTCTGAACTATATATAAAAGCAAAATGGGATGGGAACGAAGAACAATATTCAATTATTGGAAGAAGATGTACTAAATTGTTAGAAAATAATTGTCCTAAATCTGCAAATGTTTGTTCCAACACAATGGGCTGTGTTTTTGAATGTCAGCAAATAGACACTCAAGGTGGAGTTTTAGGAGAGCCTTATAAATTATCTGTATTTTGCAAATCCTAACTTTAACAAAAATTAATCTTTTTGATTTTATAAAAACCAATATAAAATCTACATCAAAACACAATAATGATTAAAAACTCCAAACAAAGAGTTTTGTAATGGTAAAGGGGCTCGCAGTAAAAATAACTTCTTATGATGAAACTATTCCAAAAGTCTTGAATTTAATTAAGTTATCTGATGAACTAAAAAAACATAAAACTATAGTTTTCAAGGTAAATTTAGTACCAGGTCAACCAGAAAACTCCACCAAACTCGAGTTTTTAGAACCAATCATTCAATTTTGCGTATCTAATAAGAGTCCGGGTTCAGATATTATAATTGCAGAAGGTTGTGATGGAGCAGAAACAAGAGATCTATTTGATGAAAGAGGTTTAACAAATCTTGCCGAAAAATACAGCCTTGGAATAATAGATTTAAATGAATCTTCGTCCGTAGAAGTTCAAAATCCAGAGTTTTTGAGATTTAAATCAATCTTCTACCCTGAAATCTTACTAAATAGTTTTGTAGTAACCGTTAGCCCTGCTACAGCACATAAAGAGCTAGGACTTTCTGCTTCGCTAAATTCCATGTTAGGAGCATTTCCAGGTCACAAATATAATGGATTTTTTTCAAATGTCAAAAAAAAGTTGAGAGAATATCCTCTAAAATATCAAGTTCACGATATCCTAAAGTGCAAAATGCCTGACTTAGCAATAATCGATGCTAGTGATAAAGGATTTCTAATTACTGGAAAGCCTCTAGACATGGATAAACAAGCTTGCAAACTATTTGGTCTAGACTGGAACAGCGTTCCTCACATAAGACTAGTTGACGAAAGTTTTTCTCAAATTCCTAAAGAGGAAGGAGTAGAAAATTTAATAGGCAAAACTCAATAGTAGCAAGATTATTAAGTTAACACAAACAAATTAAAACATGAAAAAAAGCGTAAGGCTCACGATTCAAGGTTCGATACAAAAAGTTTTTTTTAACAGATTTATTAAAGAAAGCGCAGACAACTTGGGAATAAAAGGATTCATAAGAAACAAAGAAGACGGGCTGGTAGAGATATTTATAGAAGGGAGTACTAATGAAGTTAACAATATGATTTTAGCTTGCAAAACAGGCCCTCAACACACAATGATCAGAAGCGTAGTAGAAAAAGAGGAAAAACATCAAGGATTTAAAGAATTCAAAGTAATGGACTTTTAATATTAGTTAAAATATTTAATCTTATAATGGGCATTCAATAATACTTTGAATTTTTATGAACCAAAATCTTTAGTGTGTAGTATAAAACTTGTCAGAGTTTTATGATATTTCAATCTACAATTTAAATAAAATTTCAAAAACAAATACTTAATAATTTAAGGAAAAAAGTTTCTTTCAAAGAGAATCAATTAAATTTCATCGTCTTTATCAATCTCTTCTTCGTCTTCTTCTTCCTCAAATTCCTCGTCTTCGTATTCATCTCTCATGCCTCATTTTTTATTATTAAGTATTTAAATTTTTCCGGAGTCAAGCTTCAATCATTAAATTCCAAGATTTTTTCAAATAAAAAGGTTTAAATATTCGTTTAATCTATGAATAACGTTAATAATGACATCTAGGGCTAAAAATCCGGGGTTGTTAGGGGTGCTCTTAGGCGGAGCCGTCGCTTCTTTTTCTTTAATTAATTCTGGTTGTGTTCCACTTGCAACACTAATCGCGGCAGATCATCAAGCAGTAATTAATGCTCGAGCAATGAGAGACGCGGCATTGATAAACGCAAGAGCAAATGGCTATCAAAATTCTAATGTTCAAAATAACTATACGAGATCAGTACCTTTCATTTGCAGTTATACGGAAGATTTCAACAAGGATCAGTGTGTAGATCCGAGACCTTATCCAATAGGAGAAGCAGTAGACAGAGGTAAGACTGTTTTTAATGTAGGGGACAAAATAACTTATGCAGTTGAACAGGAAGGTCACCGCGGAAAGACCTTGAAAACCTATGCTTCAAATATGTCTGATTTTCAAATAGAAGAAATTAGTTCACAAAATATTACTTTAGATCGTTCAACTCCTCAGACCACTTCAATTATTACTGATAAAAAAGGGATTTTTCAAATTTATTGGACCATCGATGGAGCAAAAATAGGAGAACACATAATTCAAGTCAAATAATCTTTAATTCAATAAAATTTATTTCTGCTAATATTTATAAAGAATTATTCCATTAAACATCTATGTTTTTCCGAAGAGATGATGATGTCAAAATGCGTAGCAATTTTGAGCTTTCTAAAAATAAACCTAATGTTTTTTCCAATGTAAAAAGTTTTGCAATTTCTCAAATCTTTATTTTAATTTTTAGCCTATTTAGTTTTACATTCTTGATTGCAGAAAGTTCTTTTGTAAACGCGCAAGGAAACCCTCCTCATGGTTCGTCTACACCTAGAAATCCAAGTGTTCCTTCTCCTCCCCAAGTATTAAATGAACCAGTAAGTCCTACCAATATAGCAAATCCTCCTCCAACCACTACTCCTCCAGCAAGTACTAAAATAAACCCAGCAGAAGAAGGATTTTACGGAAGAAACCCATTCGGATGGGAAAGCGGTTTTACAACTAATCTTATCTCAGGTTTAATTTGGGGAGCAACAGCCTACGGAGTTGTTTATCTTCTAGGAGATTATATGGGTCTTGATAATAATGAAAAAGAAGCCGCTGCTGCAGCTCTAGGAATTGGAACTACAATAGGAAGATTCGGATTCTTACAAGCTCAAGGAGGTACAGGATTTTTCAGCGGTTTAGGATTTGGAAGTAATGCAGGTCTTGGAGTTGGAGGAGGAGCAATTTTATGGACTATAGGAATCGCCGCAGTTACTTATTTAATTTTATACAGAGGAGAATCTCAACAAATATACAATTTCCAATGTCTCCCATATGAAGCTCCAGTCGGAGGAAAAGATTGCGAAGCATGTAATAACGACCCATATAGACCATGTTCAGAATATCGATGTAGAGCGCTAGGACAAGCGTGCGAGTTAGTTAACGTGGGTAGCACAGAAGAAAAATGTATATGGGTAAATCCAAACGACGCACTTTCTCCTACAATAACTCCTTGGACAACCCCATTGACTGAAAATCACAGATATACAAATCATGATACAAGACCAACATCTCTAGGAACTAAAATAGTAAAGAACGGAGCAACTAACGGATGTTTACAAGCATTTACTCCTCTAACTTTTGGAATAACTACCAATGAACCGGCACAATGTAAAATGGACTTAGACCACAAAAACTCATTCGATGAAATGCAATTCTTTTTCGGAAATACAAATTTATATTTATACAATCACACTCAACAATTTAGTCTACCTTCTCCAGGTTCACTAAATGACGAGTTACCAGAGTTACAAGCAAATGGAAAATACGATTTCTTTGTCAGATGCAGAGATAAAAATGGAAACGAAAACGTAGATGAATTTGCAATACAACTTTGCGTCGACCCATCTCCAGATACAACTGCTCCAGTAATAGTAGACACTTCAATACCATCTGGTAGTTTTGTAAAATACCAAGTTGGTTCAGTTCCAGTTCAATTTTATGTTAATGAACCTTCAACTTGTAAATGGAGCACTCAAGATAAATCTTACGACGTAATGGAGAATTCGATGACTTGCGCAACTTCTTTAACTCAAGTCAACGCCAGAGAATTGTATACTTGTCAAACAAATCTAACTGGAATTGTAGATAGAAAAGAAAATAATTTCTTCATAAGATGTAAGGACCAACCTAAAAAACCAGAAGAGGAAAGAAATGTTAATGTTGTAAGTTATAAATATGATTTAATTGGTTCACAACCTCTGAATATAATTTTTGTTGGACCAAATGGAACAGTTACGGGAAATACAAATACAATTCCAGTTAATCTTAAAGTTATAACTGACGACGGAGCGAGCGAAGGAGTTTCAATTTGTGCTTTCAGCTCCACAGGTCTACCAAATAGTTTCATCCCTATGTTTGAAACAAGGTCAGTAGAACACACCCAAAGATTAGATTTAACAAGCGGAGATTACAAATATTACATTAGATGTTCTGATTTTGGAGGAAATTCTGCAGAAGCAGAAATTGTATTTTTAGTATCCGTAGACACTTTTTCTCCTTTAGTAACTAGAGCATACAGAGATTCCTCAAACGAAGCATTAAAAATAGTAACTAACGAAGATGCAGAATGCAAATACTCTCTAAATAGTTGTAATTTCAATTTTGAAGAGGGAATTGAAATGCTGTATATCTCAACATCAAACAAAAAAAGTCACTATTCAGAATGGAAGCCTAATCTAGCCTATTATATAAAATGCAGAGATGTATTCGGAAATGAACCAGGACCAAACACCTGCTCACTAGTAGCAAGCGCCACAAATATAGGTCAAAAATAAAATTAAAATCTTTTATAATAATTTAAATATAATTTTATCAAATTGAGTTTATATTTTATTTCTCCATCTTAATTTTCAAAGCTTAAAAATCCTATCTTTAACTAACTTACAGAGGTTTTATTATCAAATTAACTAGAAGCTATCGTTCTTCTTCTCTGAATTGGTTCTTTCTTATGGGACTTATTATCTACTGGAACATGTTTTTGGTTTTTAGCTTGTTGTTCGGCAAGTTTTTCATTAACAATAGCAGCTGATTTTTCTTTTTCAGACTCTTCTTTTTTCTGCTCTTCAGTTTTTTCTTCTTTCTTAGCTTCAGGAGCTATCACTTTCTTTTCAGTCTTAAAATGTTTTCTAGAATGTCTTTCACGAGCGAATTTAACATGTTCTGGGTCAGTTACAAAAGTGACTCTAACAATATCTCCTGACTTAATGGCTTTAACTTTAACACGAGCCGGAGGAGTTGAACTTCCTCTGTACCAAACTTCATTATTCAAATAACTATCAATTTTAACTTTATCAATATCTCTATTTACAACTTTCATATGTTTAGCAATAAATTCTTTTATCGCCTTAATACTTTTAGCAGTTCTCTTATAAGATGGAACCTTCGTCCATTCCTTTCTAAGCGGAATTACATATTCTCTTTCAAGCATATTTGTATTTTTTGTTTCAGCCATCTTATTCAAATGTTTTTTCATCCTTTGATAATGTATATTCTACACCCAAAGCTACTTCTAATGAACTAACAGCATTAGCTAAACTTTTTTTGTCTCTTGAAGCAACAGAAAACATTCCTTGCGCTCCAACCCCATCAGAAACCTCAACAACTAAGGTAGCATCTCCAATATGGTAAGTTCCATTATATTGATCTCTTTTTCCAATTAATTCAAATTCTCTTGAACCCTCAATTACCTTAAAGACTCTAGGAATTATTGTATTTCCCACACAAACCTCTTCAATATTATTTGCTCTAAACTTATAACTTTCTATTTTCATTTTAACCCAAATGTTTCTTACCAGACCTGCGAGGTTTGATTTTCAATTTAGTTCTTCTCCAATTTCTACGAATCTTAGTCATAGCAGAAGGATGTACTTTTTTACCCTTCCCAAATCTTCTAACAACCGCCCAAACTGGAGCCCACTTAGTTCTTCTTGTGTGCACTCCTAAAACGATTTTTTTATGATAACTTTGAGTCATATTTAATTTCCTCTCCCTATTACGAGTGAAGACGAGCTAGTGGAAATTAAATATTTAAAAATATCAATTTTTTCCATGTTCAAAACTCTCCAGTATAGCATGTGTAGGCATGCCAATTTAGTTTTGAATCATAAGCAAACTTTGTTTGTGTCATGTTACTCTTTAACTCCTTCAAGTAATTTCTTACCTTTTTCACTCAACATTCTTCCTTTTTCATTTGTCTCTGACTTAACTAGCAATTGAGCAGATTCGGCCTGTTGCAGAATCAATCTTATTATTTTTCCGCCAGACCTAACAAAACGTGCAGGTTGTTTGCCTCTATTTTTTCTGTTTCCATATCTAGTTCTAAGTCTTTGAACTCCAACTATTCCTCTCAAATAAATTTGTCTCAAAATACTTGCAGCCCTATTGTGCCAAAAATCCTCGCTTTCAATAGGTCTATGTTTACCATTCCCACTTTTAACAAACATTACCCATTCAGGAGCTTCAAATTCCTTATATTCTTTTAAAGCGGATGCTAACAAAAGATTATATTTACTAGCTTGAATTGACTTAACAGCATTCATAGAGACTACTAAAAAAGACGCTTTATAAAACTTACTTTTAGGTCTGCTTTGAACTAAACACAAAATAGGGTCAAACGCATTACCTTTTTAAATAAATATTAAGATCTCTAGCATAAACCTTTTTTCAGTCAAATTCATCTATCTGTTAACCTTACAAATTATTTTCAGAATATTAATAAGTCCTTATTCAATTACATACTTTTAATTCCATGACAATTCTGCCTGGAAAAGAAGGGATAAAATACGAATTTGCAATATAAGAGTCGCTACAATTTCCTTCAGATATTAAGAATATCTCTTTTTTTTCAAGAGATACATTTTGACTATAAAAAACATCAACAACATATCCTTTATAATATTCCTCAGATCCAACTTTCCACGTAGAATTTATTATATTTATAATTGTATTTTTAGCAACGTCACAAGAACTAACACCATTTAGACAAGAGTTATCATAAGAATAACATTCTCTTATGAGTTCATTAAGTACTACATTTCTTCCATTTTGTCTAACCACACACTCTGTCGTTTGCCTCATAGAACTTTCAACAAACTGATATATTATTTCGCTTTCTTTTTGAACTGGTTCAGAACTACGTAATTTTATTCCCAAAAAAATAACAAAAACAATTGCAATTATTACTACAATTAAAACAAAACCTACTATTTCTTCTTGTCCTTTTTTTCTACTCATTTTACTCCTTCAAAACCCATTATTATTTTTCCCATCTCACATTTAGTTTGTTTAATCTCATCGTCAAATCTACATAGAGAAACAAATGATTCGTAAGCTTCAAATTCTCCTCCATTTACCAAAGTTATACTATTACATTCTGGATAATTTGCCGAATTGCACTCTTTCGAATCATACAATGGATAAACTCTACTAATCTTAAGTAAAGAGACATCATTCCAAAAATCTTTGTATGAACTTCTATCTTTGAGAAGCAATATTTTGTCCATGTCTACACATGAACTACAATCATCTGATTTAATCCAAATAAATTCCGGAGTTCCTGCTATTTTTCTAACTTGGGTAAAGACCGCCTCTTTTTTTAAATCTTCAACTTCTCCCTTTAGAGAACTAAATCTTATAGACACAAAAAAAACAGAAACTATTCCAAATAAAATTAAAATTGCTACTAAAATAAAGACCATCTGTTGAATTTTAAATTGTCCTTTAGAATACCTTACACGAAGCGAGTTCACTATTCCTCCTTTCTAAATCCTTTGCAAGAGGAACTACTAACCTGGCAAAGTCTCTCGAATTATTTAGATTAGTATATTCGACAAAATTTTGTAAATCGCTAGCCAAGTTATTACTACAACCACTTCCTTCAATAAAAATAGATTTCTTATTGTAAATTATTCCAAGTTCTCTTGCTCTTTTCATTAATCTCTTTATTTGACATTCATATATTTCATTATCTGACAATATTGCTGCAAGCATTAAAGAATCTCCATCATAATAAGATGTTTTAGATGATTTAGTGACACTTTCTGAATTTGTATCTACATTTATATCACAACCTATTCTATTAAAACAAACTTTGGTATAGTTCAAAGGACATTGATTAACATTGCTTGTAAGATTTATTCCTATGTCTTTTTCTCCATCGATCGATAAGTCATTTAACAAATCTTCAATATCAGAAGGAGGGTTAACAAAACAATAATTTCCAGAATATACCATTATAGCATCTCCAATTTTAAAAGGGTAATCTATAGGATTAACTAAAACATGAAGTCTTTTATTACTACTTTCTTCTCTATTTCTAGAAAACAAATATTTATTTTGAACAGATTTTTTTATACTTTGTTCGCTCCATTCCCCTTTAGAAGATTTTGAAGATGTGCTTATTTTTTGAATGCCAAAAAAACCATCCAATGAACACTCATTATAAACTCTGGTCTCTTGTGAAAATTCTATTACTGAATATTTATTATCTTCCAGATTAGTCTCAAGAGGGTTAAACAAGTTTGCAAGCTCTCCTGCAACCAAAGTGTCAGATTGTTTTTTTCCAGAATTTATTAGCTGAGAAGAGATATAAATTGCAGAAACAATTATTACTGCTCCAGCCATAATTGCAAATATCCAACTAAAAGTAAAATCTACTCCATTTCTATTCATTTTAAATCTCCTATAAATTCTATAACTTTTTTTTCTATTTGAGAAATTATTTCTTTAATTTCTTCAGGAGTGTGTAAGACAACATCATTAATTTTCCAAACTATTATTTTTCCTTTATATAACCTATATTTAAACAAAACTTCAGGAACGTCATCGGCAACAATGATTATTATATCAGTATTTCTAAGTATCTTGGTTGTAATTGATCTAGGTTTTCCGCTAATTTTAATTCCAAACTTAATAGCTACTTCTGATTGAATTTTATCAAGTGGATATTCTCCTGGAAACAATCCAGCACTAAAGCAAGCGTAATTCTTATTTTTATTCAACTTATTAAAAAAAGCCTCGGCAGTTTTACTTCTAAACCTATTATGTTTACAAACAAATAAAATTTGCTTTTTCATTACTCTCTTTGAATCTTTACTAAAGATTCAAACTCTCCTTTAGATAATCTAATATTTAATTTACCAGATTTTACTTCAAAGCAACTAAATGAACCAAGTCCGGAAGTATCTATTTTATTTATTTTTTTAAAAGCCAAGTCTTTCGCGCTACTAAGGGGATATAAAAAAACATTTGAGTTTTCTTGTTCAAATCTACTTGATTCTTCCCTCAATTTTTTTAGTTGAAGATTATAATTTCCAGAATCAACATTGTTTAATATAGACCCAAAACAAACAAAATTTATTGAATTAGGTATTGAAAAACTCACTACTCTATTTGTTGTTGCAGAACTCCACACGCTATCAATATTTTTTTGAAAATCTTCATAAAATAAACCTACTTGTGCAGATTCACTAAAATCTAAAAATGAAGTTATTGCATATACAGCAACGCCTATAAGTGCAATTATAATAATTATTGAGAAAATCATCCCAAATGATATTTCTATGCTTCCTCTTTTCATAATATATCTTTGTTTAATACATTTAAAGACTTTATCAGTCTAAAATTTATAAAATATTTTTCTTTTTTGAGATAATTATTTTTCGCAAAGTTATATTTTTAGAATGTGATTTATATTCATTTATTACAAATCTCTTGCTTGTAGTGTTCTTCTGCCGTTTGCCTTTGCACGTTTAGATGCTTCATTAAGTATCTCAAGAACTTTCTTGTTCAACGCTTCGCAAACTTCTCCTGCAACGCTAAGTTCAGGAACTGCAGATTTGATTTTACTTTTTATTATAATTTCTAAATCTGAATTTATATTATCCTTATCTTTTGAATCATCTTCTATCATTTTTTATCTTCTCCTTTATTTTCAGGTTTCATAAAAGGAAATAAAATAACATCTCTGAGAGATTCTTGCCCGGTTAAAATCATAGCTAACCTATCTATTCCCATCCCAAATCCAGCAGTTGGGGGCATACCATATTTTAAAGAAGTGATAAAATCTTCATCTAGGGGCATTGCAGATTCATCTCCCTCAGCTAAAAATTTCTGCTGTTCAATTAATCTTTTTTCTTGATCTATAGGGTCATTTAATTCATCGTATGCTTTAATTATTTCCGCACCATCGATAATCAGTTGAACAGAATTTATTTTAGTATTATCTTCATCATTTCTTTTTGCAAGGGCAATCATTTCAACAGGGTAATGAGTTAAAAATGTTGGTTGTATTAATCTAGGTCGAGCAATTCTTTTATACAATTCATCCAGTAATGAACCATAGTGGTGACATTCAGAGACATTTATATCATGTATCTTCTTATCTTGTATTGCTTTTTTAAGCAAGTTAAAATTATTTGCTTTATTAATATCTATCCCAGTTTCTTTTATCAATAAATCTCTAAAAGTTATTCTCTTGAAAGGAGTCTTTAAAGATATCTTGTTTCCTCTATATTCTATGCTATCTGATAAATTTAATTCTTTTTTAATTTTATTAAACAACTCCTCTGTAAAATCCATGTGATAATTATAATCTTTATAGGCACAATAATATTCCATCATTGTAAATTCTGGATTGTGTTGATGATCTATTCCTTCATTTCTGAAATTTTTACAAATAGTAAACACTCTATCAATTCCACCAACAACTAAACGTTTTAGATAAAGTTCTGGAGAAATTGATAAGTATAAGTTAATATCTAAGGCATTCAAGTGAGTTATAAACGGAGATGCAGAAGCTCCACCATACATTGATTGGAGCGTAGGAGTCTCAACTTCTACAAATTCCTTTTTTCTCAATAAATCTCTTATTGCAGAAACTATTTTCTCCCTGGTCAAAAAAACTTTTTTTACATCTTGATTCATTATCAAATCTATATATCTTTTACGATAACGCTCTTCTTTATCTTGTAGCCCATGCCATTTTTCCGGAAGAGGAAGTAATGACTTTGTTAACAAAGTTAAGTTCCTAACAACAACTGACAACTCTCCTCTTTCAGTTCTCCATATTGTCCCTTCAACTCCTATTATATCTCCAGAGTCAATGTATTTCTTAAAAAAATCTTTTATCTTTTCAGGAGTTTCTCCGGTCTGTAGGGTTATTTGTATCGACCCCTTTCTATCTCTTAAAACTCCAAAAGTTATTTTCCCGAAATCTCTTATGCTCATTAACCTACCAGCCATTTTTACTTTATTTTTAGATTTCAGTCCTGATTTCAAAGACTTATGTTTTAATTGAATATCTTCAGAGTAGTCTTCAACCTCAAAAATTTGAGGGTAAGGGTTTATCCCTTCATTCTTTAATAAGTTTAGTTTCTTTAAACGTTCTCCAACTATTAATTCTTCTCTTCCCATACTCAAGTAAGATAATTATGATTTATATGCGTTTTGCTTATCTTTGAACTTAAAAAATGATTATGTTTAAATCTAAATTATCCCTTCTCTTGATACTTCTAAAATAAACGCATCGCCATCACTAGACTCAGCAACATCTTTCAATTTCATATCTACATTAACTTTTTGAGTACATTTAGAAGTTCCTTTTGGAATCTCTATTTCTATCAACGCGAAAGCATTTGACCCGGAAAACTTGTCGAACTTGTTCCATGTATTAACTCTTGTAATAAATAAATCCTCAGCTCTCTGTTTACCTAAAATTCTAACACAGTTATTGTCACTATCATCTGCTAAAGTTATTTTATATTCTAGAGTGTCTCTCGTTATTGCGGCACCATCAGGATGCTGAGCCCCTATAGCAACTCCAAATGGGTCACTTCCAGGTTTAACTTTTGCCTTATTCGCAGAACCTAATTTTATAACTAAATTTCCAGCACTATCTCCAAATAAATTTTGTATTTCATTTTGTACCTGTTCGTTTATTGTATCTACACTACTAACTGAACCAGTAAATATTGTTCTAACCAAAACGAGTCCCAAAATTAACATACTCATACCAATAACAATTACAACAATAGTTCCTATAGAAAGTTCCAGCGCCCCATCTCTATTAATTCGCACCATATTGAGCTAAATCAATTCCTCCAGCAGCACCAGCTCCTTGTAATTGGGCCAACTGAGAGTATTGCTGTGCAACACTAATCATCAATTTAACATAATAAACAGACCATACCGCTCCAATAACAACGCCTATCCAACACATCCACAAAGCTGCCTTAGACCACTTATTGAACATTATCTTTTTCTGTTTATATGCAAATATAACTCCTATAATTCCCATGGTCAGACCAATGAATGGAATCAAAATAAATATTAAAGATAATATTCCAAAAACTACGGCAACAACTCCACAACTATTGTCTTTATGAGATTTATCGCTTACCTCTTTCATCTATAACAAAAACTAATCAATGTTTATAAATATTCCTAAAAATTACAATTTTAAATTTCATCAGAATACTTATTATTTTCTAAATGCTGAGAGCTAGCCTTATCAATGATAATTATATTCTTAATAGAATTTACATGTTTGTATCTTAGTAAGACATTTTTACTTCCAAAATCTTTAGAAATCTTTCCACTTAATTTAATCAACAAACCATATATTTTAGATTTTTTTTGTTCTATATAGATCTCATCTATTTTCCCAATATAATTTCCATTTTCGCTGTAAACTCTTAAACCTCTGACATCTCTTAATCCTTTAATTTCTTTATTTTTCAAATTTCTAGTTTTGTTTAACAAAATAAACGTTATAATTACAATGGTCAAAATGATTGAACTTATTACTAAATAGTTTTTTTCTTCAGAAATTTTATTTTCTAAAGATTGAGATAAGCTTTTAAATTTATTTAAAAAATTATCCACAAATTTAATTAATCTAGACTCTTTTTTTGAACTTTGTTGAATATCTTTGTTTTCATGACTTTTATTAATTTCAAAATTTTCATCTACATCACAAACACTATTGTTATTAGTATCTAAACAACATCCATCACCATATCTAATATAAGGGGAATTGCATATTATATTGTCTACAACATTTCCAGTTATTCTATTTCCTCCATCGGATGTAGAACCTCCTCCAGATGAACTACTTCCCGAACCTCCACTACTTCCGCCTCCTGAACTTGAATTATTTGAAGAACCTACTTCAAAACTATCAAATGCAATATCAGGGCCTCCTACATAACTCACAAGAGCTCTTAAACGATAAGTGCCATTTACAGATGGAGAGGTTAGTGTTGCAGTAACATTAGTTGTGCCAAGAGATGCAACATAGATTGTTTGTTGTCCAGATGTATAGTTGAAATTTTCAGATTCATTTGTGATCCAATAGTCCACTATGAAGTTCTGACCAATGTCAGGGTTTTGATTTATTATTTGAATTATTGAATCAAAACTAGTTGAAGCGTTTACGGAAGATGGAGCATAAACAATCGTGTCTGCTGGACCACCATATCCAGGAATATTTACTTTAATCTGATTAGATTGGTAAGCAATAGAATTAACAGTAGCACTAGCTTTTACAAATGTTTTTTCAGTATTTGATGCAGCTTTAGAAACAATAATTGTTCCTGAAAATGTGTAGTTTTGGATTCTATTCAAATTAATATTATTATTTACATTTAAATCTGTATCAATCACATTTATTGAATTCAGATCCATACCTCCAGAATTTACTATTTCTAAAGATAAAGTATAATTAACAGCTGTAGAATTTTCAGAGTTAAAGTACGCATTCTTGACAAGTGTAATTTGTTGACCAATTTCACTTGAAGGTATGGTGATGTTTGTTATCGAAGAGTTGCCAATTATTAAATAATTTGAATAAGTGTCAATTCCAAATGTTTGGGCAATGCTTAAAGAAGAATAATAAGTAGTAGAATTTCTTGTAAAGTTCAACAGATAACTTCTACTAATTGTAGATCCCGCAGAAACATCTCCTATTTCAAAATAAGAGTTATTATAATTTATATCAGTTATATTTGTATTTATAGAATTGCTCTCTCCCCTATTTGTAAGTCTTAAAGTTATATTATAAATAAAAGTTTCATTTGTAAAGTTATACACACTAGCGATTTTATCAAGGTTAAGTGATGCAGATGATGGAATATATGTTAGGTTGCTTGGTATTGTTATATTTATTTTATTTGCAAAAGATGAGATTAAATTATTACTTATCGAATCTATTCCATAAGCTGTTAAGTTAGATAATTCAATTATGGAAGTTAAATTTGTTCTTGAAAAGTTAAGTAAGTAACTTCTTATTATTGTTTGTCCAGCTGTTAAATTATTTAGTAAATATGGAGAACTTGCAGAATCAGAATCAGTTATATTTGCATTCGTAGAATTACTTCCTCCACTATTTACTAGACTTAGAGTTATATTGTAGACTATAGTGGTATCATTCAATGATTTAACTGCAGGAGTTTTGATTAGAATAAGCGACGCATTTGTAGCTATTGCTGGAACATTAACTATCAATTCAGAAGAATTTACATTTATCAAATTATTACTTATCGAATCTATTCCATACGCACTTGCATTTGCCAAAGCATAATTAACAGACGATGCTGATTTAGATAATGTAAAAAGATAACTTCTTATTATTGTTTGTCCAGCTGTTAAATTATTTAGTAAATATGGAGAACTTGCAGAATCAGAATCAGTTATATTTGCATTCGTAGAATTACTTCCTCCACTATTTACTAGACTTAGAGTTATGTTATAAGTTATGTTTATATTTGTTTGAGAATGTAGGGATGCTAATTTTGATAATGTCAATGATGAGTTAGTTGCTAATGCAGGGATTAATATTTGTAATTGATTTGATTCATATAAATCCGATGATTGTGTTGCATTTGCTTTTAGAAAATTATATGTTTGAGAGGTACTAATTTTAGTTATTGTTTTTGATCCAGATGTTAAGTAATATTGTGTTCTATTCAAGTTGATTAAAGCATTTAATGAAATATCTGCATCGGAGATATTTATTGATGTTAAATCATTTCCTCCAGAGTTTACTGCTGTGACTGTTAAGTTATAGGTTATTGATGTGCTGTTTTCTGTTAAGAATTGCGCATTTTTTATTAAGGTTAAATTTGTATTTGCAATAGTTGCTGGAATAACTATTGTTATTATCGAAGAGTTTGCAGATATTTGGTTTCCTGATTGTGAGTCTGTTGCGTTTACCATTGCTAATGATAAAGAGACATTGTAATTTGTTGAGTTTCTTGTATAGTTTAAAGAAT